>JAJDUQ010000328.1 GCA_022826505.1 Gammaproteobacteria bacterium | reverse complement strand
GTGTCTCGCCATGTCGACCCCCGGCTTGGCGCGAGCATCTGGGATCGAGGGCATCCGGCCGTCGAACGAGGACCAGATGCCTTCGATCCCGGCGCTTCAGCCCGCGATTCCCCGCCAAGGCCGACTTTTGAGGAGCCCTGGCTACAGACCGGAGAGAATCGGCATCGCACGCTCGCCGGTCCAAATTGTGGCAACGAGTATGCAGGGAAGAGCGATCGCCCAGCGCACCAGGGCGATCCGCCGGGGAAATCTCCCTGCAATGAAATGGAGAATCGGCCACAGCGCGAGGATGATGAGCAGTTGGCCAATCTCGATGCCGATGTTGAAGGCGAGCAGGCTTTGCCAGAGATTCGGCGATTCCAGATTCAGTATCTCTCTCAGGACGAAGGAGAATCCGAGACCGTGGAGCAACCCGAGCAGCGCCGTGACCGGAGTCGTCATGCGGTGCCCGACGGAGGTGAGGGCGACGACGGCGGCGTAGAGAATCGACAGGGCGATACCGGTCTCGACCAGAGGAATGAACCACTCACCCCTGGGCACGTAGCCGAAGAATCCCAGCGTCAGCGTGATGCTGTGCCCGATGGTGAATCCGGTCACCCGCCAGGCCAGCGCGCCCACCGCCGCCGCCCCCAGGACCAGGCAGAGGACGAACAGCACGTGATCCGGTCCTTCGAGGATGTGGCGCACTCCTTCCTTGACGAACGTCCAGGCGGCCTTCAGAACGGAGTGTGAAACTTCGAGCGGTTGCGCCATCAGACCGCGGATGCGGAAGATGAGGGGCGGCTTGCTCGCGTGGTCCAGGATGAGATTGGCGGTGTCGTCCTGACCGGGAAGGCCGGGGTCGAGAGTGCTTCGGAGCCGATAGCTGACGGGCCCCTTGCGGTACGGATAGATCAGTTCGGTGTCCACGACCGTGTCGCCGACGTAGGTCGCCTCGAATTCGTGCGAGTAGATCGGTCCCGAGAGCGCCTCTTCGGCTTCGTCCAGGTGCGCAAACGCCGCCTGGCGCCTCGCGGGATAGGCGCGAATGCGCCCGATTTCCGCCTGAAGCGCCTCCGTCCCGACCTTCAGGACCAGTCCGTCGGCGAGAATCGCGGCAAGACCCTCGGGAGCCTTTCGAAACATCTCGGCGTCGAGGTAGTGGACCAGCCTGCCGTCTTCCATCCGATTGCTCGTATAGGGAGCCGGCGAACGCGTACCGTCGGCGGACACCGGGCCGAGCTTGTCGGCAACCAGATAGGGCATGGGAAGCCGGACAAGGAGCCGGATCCGATCCCGTTCGTGGACGACGTGGATGACCCGGATATTGACGTTGAGGAGAAAGTGGGCCGACGCGGTGCCGCACAAGGCGGCGAAGACCGCGGCGCACACCGCGACCGCCGCCAGGAAAGAGGCGGGGCGCGCAGCACCCCGCCTCGGCGGTGGCGGGTTCCGAAGTCCGATCGTCACATCGGTCTCAGCCTTCCTTCGCCATCTCGGTCGCCATGTTGTTGGAGCCGAAGTAGTAGACGTGGCCCGACTTCCCTTCCAGGTCCGCCTTCGATACTTCGATGGAGGCCGAATCGAGCATCGTGTGCTCATGCGTCTGCGCCCACTCCGTCGCCGAGATGAGCGTCGAAGTCACGAACGTGGTTTCCGGCACCAGGTAGTGATGGGGAATCGCGACCTTCGCACCACTCTTCGCGACGACCGAATCTGCCTGTTCGTAGTCCAGAATGTGGCGCGATCCGTCCACCGGCACGAAGACCACGTCCACGCTGCCGATTCGGTCCCAGACTTCCTGCGGGGGATTCGGACGGTTGTCACCCCACATCAGGAGCCTCAGACCCCCGGTTTCGATGACGTACAGGTTGTTGTCGAAATGCCGGGCGTTGGTCGGCGGACAGACGTTGTCGCGGCCTTCGAACTGCTTCACGGCATCCGTCCAGGCCACGATACCCGGAGCGACACACTGGTGCTTGTCCGCTATCCCGGTAATGGTGACGTCACCAAGCTGGAACGTTCCCGCCATGCGATCCAGCAACATGTTGGCTTCCAGTCGTCCGAGCGCGTCATGGTCGAAATGCGCATGCGTCGACACGCCGATATCGACCTCCGCCTTGGGAAACTCCATGCGGTACCACAGACCCCAGGCGCCGGACGGATCGTTGCGCCACGGGTCGATCATGATCCGGATTCCTCTCGGCGAGGTGATCTGGAACGCCGAATTCGAAAAGAAGGCGATGCCCACCTTGCCGCTGTCAGGCTGAACCCCTCCCTCGTTCTGCACCTGGATGATTCGGTTGTGGTTCATTCCGGACATCCACGTGTCGAGTCCCGATGTACTCGCGGTGACCGCGCCGATACCCACACCGGCGACCGCAACCGCTGCCACGACACCCCATGTCAAATGTCTTCGCATGTCGACCTCCTGATCGTTGCCCCATCGACCGACCGCGCGAGTGCAGTCTCGCGGTCTCGACGAGCGTATTAGCAACCACGGACTCGGGGCGACAGATGGGTTGAGCATGGGGAGAATACGGGGGAATAACCCATATTGCAGATTGCATCGCCGGCCGGCTCCGGCGACCCGCGATGCCACGCGGGTTCGCCGAACGGTTCGCCGCGAACGAACGTTCGCACCGCCGCGACTCGACCTCGGCAATGGGTGATGCTTCCGCCGTGAAAGTGAGGTGCCCCGATGGGCCCCGCGATACGTCCTGCGCAATCCGCCGTCAGCGACGGAAGCGGAACATCAATGCAGCGAACTCAGATACGCGCGCAGGTTGACCCGCGCACTGCTGATGCCGACCTTCTTTCGAATGTTGTTGCGGTGGAAGTCGACGGTGCTGGTCGCGGTGTTGAGGATCTCGGCGATCATCTTGGTCGTCTTTCCCTGCATCACCAGCTTCGCTATCTCCAGTTCCGTCGGGGTCAACCTGGAGAACTTGGCCGAGAGACGGCTTCCCAGGGGCGACGTAAGCTCGTTGATGTTGGTTTCGAGAATGTCGATGTACGCCCGTCCCTTGTCGTCCGTGACGCGACGTTTCAACCGGTTGAGATAGGGAAAGATGAGCTGATTCATGTTGGCCAGCATCCTTTCCTCGAGATCCGTCCGCGCGCCCTCGATTCGCCGCAGCAGCACCCTCAGCGCTGCGTTCGCCTCTTCCAGCTCCTTCTCTCGCTTGCGCAGAGACACCTCCGTCCGGCGCCGCATTTCGACTTCGTTGCTCAGGTCCTCGTTCAACGCTCCCAATGCTCTCGTTCGCTCCCGGACACGGGACTCGAGCTCATCGCGTGCCTGCTGCAGCATCTGCTGCGCCTGCCTGCGTTCGGCCACCTCCACCAGGTAGGCGAGGTCGCTCTCGACCACGCCCTTGAACTCCACAAGGAGATCCGTGTACGTGACCGCGTGTTCGTTGGTCTGGCCGTCGAGCACGCAGATCGTGCCGAAGATGGAACCGTCGGGCCATGCGAGCGGCAGCCCGAGGTAGAAGACCATGCCGTGTTTCAGATCCGGGTTCCTGTCCCATTCCGGATCCTCGACGGCATCACGCACCAACAGGAGGCGGCGGTCGCGCATCACCGTATCGCAGTAGAGTCCGGTGTCGAGCGTGAAGGTGTCGCCGACGACATAGGGGTTGTGCGGACTGCGGCTCGCGATGAACACGCGGTGCTCGGGCGGCACCCGCTTCATGATCAGGCCCGCGGGCACCTCGAGCAGGCGAGCGAGCATGTCGACGACCCGCTGCCACCTGTTCAGCATGCCCTGCGGAATCCCTGGTTTCTCGCGCACCGCGGTGTCTCCGAGACCCTGCCGCCACTATGATCCTACAGGCTTGGCAAACGCACACTCCATGCTCCCCGAGGCGTGAGCCGCCCGGGATGTTCACCTCCCCGAAGTACTCCGGGCCGCCGACCGCATGGGGAACGATTGGGTTGACGGGCTTCTCTCAATGGTGCGTCCGCGGTGGTCTTGGCCCGTAGGAGGAAGTATCGACGACGATGGACTTGCGAACGCGCTTGCTCACGAGAACCGACGCGACGGAGAACGCCTTCTCCGATTCCCGTTCGCACCAATCCCAGTCGGAAGGACTGCTGCCTACCTGAACCCGCCAGTGAGCGACGACGAATACCTCGCCGAGCTTGAGCTCCACCGTCCAGTCATGCCACGTCGTGTCCTCGGACGCCTCATCCTCCACGTATTCCTGTTCGACGTAGCGGCAATAGTTGTCACCGTTGTCCTCGTGCGCGATCGTGTCCACGAGCACGAGCTTCGGATCGATGCAGGAATCGTAGCCGGTGTGCACCGCATCCGCATTCCAGAACACGCACTCGATGATCGCTCTCGGGGTGACCTGGAGGCCGATGGGTGCATCCCACTCGGGCTCGATGGCGGTTTCGTAGTCTGACATTTGCTCTCCGACCGTTGTTGCGGCTTGGGGTGGACTATATCGACGTTCGGAGTCGATGCGGAATTGTGGTTGGATGGCTCGGCCGATCCGCTCCCGCCGCTCACCGGAACCTCCTTCCCGCCGCATTCGAACCGGGAACCGCACTGCGTCGAGAACGCAGCGGATGTGCGTGTTCCAACTGGATGTCCAGGGCGCGGTCAGTTCCGCAGCGGACGTCCCCGGTCAAGCATGTGGGCGATACGCGCGGCCGTCTCCGGCGTGCGTGAGAGGGTGAGAAATGCCTCGCGTTCGAGCCCGAACAGGACCTCCTCGTCGATGCGCTCACCGGCTTGCGCATCGCCCCCTGCGAGAACCCGCGCCAGGCGCTTCGATACGACGACGTCGTGACGGAGCGCAATTCCCTTTCCCGCCAGCTCGTCGAGCATCGCACACATCGCGTCGTACGCAGGCGGCCCGGGGGCGAACATCTCCGGCGTCGCGGGTGGTTCATAGCCGTCGGCGAGTTCGAGGGCGCTCGCCGTCGCATCGGCGAGCAACCGATCGCGATTCATGGTGGTGCGGTCCTGCGCCCTCAGCAACCGCAGCGGCCTGGCGAGTTCCGGCGACGTGGCGGTCCTGCCGATCCCGATGAGCTCGAAGACCCGCAGCGCACCGGCGGTTCGCGTCTCCGAGTCCGGGGCGTCCCTCGTCCAGCGCAGCAGCATCTCCTTGCATCCACCTCCGGCGGGCACGAGACCAACAACCGGCTCGACCAGCCCGACGACGACATTGGAATGCGCCTGGACGAGATCGCTGCCCAGCAAGACCTCGAAGCCTCCGCCCAGTGCCATCCCGCTCGGGGCGGACACCACCGGAAACGGTGCGTGCTTCGCGGCCCGACACGTATGCTGGAACTCCACCAGCGCATCGTCGAGAACCTGCCACCGCCGCTCGGCGATGCAGGCCCGGACGAAGTCGAGATTGAAGCCGACCGAGAAATGCGGTGCGTCCGAGTGAATCACGAGCGCCGAGTGACGCTCCGCGACCTTGTCGAGGGCCTTGCGCATCAATTGCATGGACTCGGGACCCAGGGCGTTGGCCTTGGTGTGGAATTCGAGGCAAGCGACTCCGTCGCCGATGTCCCACAGACTTGCCGTTCGATTCGAAAGCATCGGCGACCCGAGTCTCCTGAAGTCGCCGACACGCACGATTCCGGGAGCACGCTCCAGGGGGAGGTGACCGCGGCCCATCACGAAATGAACGACGCGGCTGTCGTGCGTACGATAGAACGACGAATCGCCCAGCGCATCGAGCACCGGCGGGATCGGAAAACCCTCGGCCGCGAGGAGATTCCGGAACCAGTCGGCGCCAAGCGAATCGATCATCTCGAACGGCCCGCGCGACCAGCCGTACCCGAGCTTCATCGCCTCGTCGATCGGCACGACCTCGTCGGACACTTCCGGCACCAGCGACGCCGCGTAGCCGAGCGCATGTGCGAGCACCCGGCGCGCGAAGCGCCCGGCCGCACTCGGGTGCTCGGCCAGCGCTCGAAGACCGTCGCGCTCCCCCGCGGCTGCGGCCTCGATCGCCGCTCTCGCCACCGGGCGGGTCTCTCCCGTCGCCAGCTCCACGACCTCCCGTGCATCGGCGCCACCACGGTAGAAGCCACCCGCCCCCTTGTTGCCGGTGTATCCACCGCAGACGAGAGCGCGCACCAGCGGGATGCCGTCCGCCACGCGCTGAAACGGGTCAGCGGGAGGAAGTGCCGTCGCCAAGCTTTGCGCGACATCGAGCATGAGATCAAGGCCGATGAGATCGTAGAGCCCGAACAAGCCGGTCTTGGGGATCCCCATCGGCCGGGCCATGACCGCATCCGCCTCTTCGACGGTCACCCCCTGCGCCACGGCCTCGACCAGGCCGGCCTGGAGCGCGTGGACCCCGACCCGGTTGGCGAGGAAGCCCGGGGTGTCACGGCAGTGCACCACTCCCTTGCCGAGTTCTCGGTCGCAGAATTGCGCCAGCTCCTCCATCACCTCGGGCCGCGTGTCCGGCCCGCGGACCAGCTCGAGCAGCCGCATGAAGCGCACCGGGTTGAAGAAATGGGTGATGCAGAAATCGCTCCGCATGGCGGGCGACATGCGTTCGGTCAGCAGGGAGAGCGGCAGCGTGGACGTGTTGGACGAGACGACGGAGCCAGGCCGGCGAACTCGCTCGAGCGCATCGTAGAGGTCGCGCTTCACCTCGATGCGTTCGACGACCGCCTCCACGATCCAGTCGCAGTCGCGGGTGCGATGCAGATGGTCCTCGATGTTGCCGACCGATATTCGCGCGACATGACCCGGATGCATGAGCGGCGGAGGACTGTGCGAGCACATGCGCTCGAGCGCTCCCCGGGCGATCGCGTCGCGGTCCGCCGCCGAACCGGCGACGTCGAGCAGTTCGACATCGACGCCGGCATTGGCGAGATGCCCGGCAATGCCCGAACCCATCGTTCCGGACCCAATCACTGCAACTCGTCGAAATTTCATTTCAACTTGCGCACCTCCAGCATCGACGCAATTTCGTCGTAGCCCTGTACCGATGCCTTGTGCAGCAGGTTCCGGCCGGCGTCGTCGATCGAAGCGGGGTCGGCGCCGGACGCGAGCAGTTGGGCGACAAGCGGCGACCGACGGCGTTCCACCGCGACGTGAAGCGCCGTTGCACCTCGTTCGTCGCGGACTTCCAGATCCAGATGCGCGTGCTCCAGCAGAGCGGTCACGGCACGGCGCTTGTTGCCGTACACCGCCCGCATCAGCGGGGTCCAGCCGTAGGTGTCCTGAACGTTGGGGTCGGCACCGTTGCGAAGCAGCAGGCGCACACTGTCCGCATGCCCCTTCGATGCCGCCACCATCAGCGCCGTCCAGTTGAAATGGCCGAATGCGTTGACGTTCGCTCCGCGATCGATGAGCAAGGTCATCGTCTCCAGATGACCCGGTATCGCCGCGAACATCAGGGCGGTGCCGCCGTTGTCGTTCCGGGCGTTGACGGCGGCTCCATGTTCGAGGAGATCGTGCACGAGGTCGAAGGCGCCCGCCTTCGCCGCCGCCATGAGGGCGGTCTTGCCGTAGCCGAGCCGCAGGTCCGGATCCGCGCCCGCATCGAGCAGCCGGGCCGCATCCGCCACGTCACCGCGTTCGAGCGCGGTTGCGAACGCTTCGTCGACATCGCCGGCCATGACCGCGAGCGGAGCGACGGCAATCGCGAGCGCCAGCGCCCGGCGCACGATTCCGGCGAGGCAGTCCTTCATGTTCGTTCCACGGGATGTGAATGCTCGGGCCGCGGCGCCGAACGCCGCTCGGAAAAACGCCCCGCCATGATGGTGGCGGGGCGCTGAATCGTGGGACTCGTCCGCAACCGGTGTCGAGTCACTCGCCGGCGTCAGGCACTTGCGGTCGTCGGTGGCGCCGCCGATGCATCACCGGCCGGCTTCTCCGTCACGTGCTCGGCGGTGTCGGCGATCTCCTCGTACCAGCGATCGTGATGCTGCTTCGCCCAGTTGACGTCGACGTAGCCGGTGGTCATCGCCTCCAGCGAGCCTTCGGAGCCGATGGTGCCGATGTAGGCGTGACCGACCCAGAAGCCGATCCACAGCAACGCACTGACGCCGTGGATGACATTGGAGAGTTGCATCGTGCTTCTGGTCTGCGCCCACTCGATGGGGAACGCGAGAATGACCCCGGTCACGATGCAGGCCACCCCGAACGTCGCGATGAACCAGAACCAAGTCTTTTCGCCGGAGTTGAGCCGGCCGCTGCTCGGATGGCTCTTGCCGATGATGCCGCCGCCCTTGAGCCACCATGCGAGGTCGCCCTTCTCGGGAAGGTTGTGAATCAGCCACATGGAGATCATCAGGGCCACGCCCGGAGTGAAGATCCAGGGCCCGACGAACTCGTGCAAGCCCATCGAGAAGGTCGCCCACGCCGCGAATCCTTCCGGACCCATCAGCGGGATCAGGATCGACCGGCCGAACAGCAGGCTGAGGCCGGTCACCGAGAGGGCGATGAACGACACCGCGGTCGTCCAGTGCACGAACCGCTCCCAGGCCGTCCAGCGCAGGACCTTCACTCCCGCTCGACCGCTCTCCAGCTTGACGCTGCCCCGAATCGCGTAGAAGTGGAGCATGATGATGACGAGTCCGAACAGGATCCAGCCGCCGTACACCGCGATGACCCGATTGCGGATCTGGCGCCAGTTCTGTCCGCTTCCGTTGATGAGATTGTCCGCCTCGCGATTCAGCCACGCCGCGTCGCTGCCCGGGACCGGCCGACCCGTGACGGAGCTGTAGACGTCGCCGCCGGCGCCCGAACCCGGCTGACCCTCCCGGACCGCGCGCCAGTAGTTCGCACGCGGGTTCGCATCCTCGGCACCGCCTTGCGCGTATGCGTCGGAAACCGCGACGTAGAGATAACCGGTGAGCGGCAGCGCCATCGCACCGACGACCATCAGCACGATACTCGCCAGCGTGATTCGCCAGTAGCGCCTTCGCCTTTCGGGTGTCAGGTTTCTGTTTCGAGTCATGACCGGTGCTCCTCGGAAGGTTTGGGAACGCTCAGCGATCGACTTGCCCGAGCTGGAATCGCTGCGTCAGCGTCTCGGATCTCGCCGACGAGGACTGGGCCAGCAGGGGATCCGGCTCTCCCTTGTACTCCCCGGGGTTGTGCACGACGACTTCCGTCGAATCCCAGCACCCGGCCAGTCCCGTCGCCAGCACCACCGCAGCCGCGGTGAGTGTCACATTCTTGATCGTCATGGCTCCTCCTCGGCGTCCTGCTGCAATGCGAGCAAACGCCCGCCCCGCGGCGGCCCCTGACGGTGCCGCCGCGGGCAGGGACGACCTTCTCGTCAGCCCTTCCCGATGTAGGCGGTGTCCCAACCCCACTGCTGCGGCCTGCCGCCGCGCCGGGTGAGACGCTCGCGATAGATGTCGGCGATCAGGTCGCCGTCCCCCGCGAGCAATGCCTTCGTCGAGCAGAACTCCGCGCACAGCGGAAGCTTGCCTTCCGCAATGCGGTTGCGGCCGTACTTCTCGTACTCCGCGTCGGAGTTGTCGGCCGCCGGACCGCCGGCGCAGAACGTGCACTTGTCCATCTTGCCGCGCACGCCGAACGCCTCCTTCTGCGGATACTGCGGCGCCCCGAACGGACACGCGTAGAAGCAGTAGCCGCACCCGATGCACAGGTCCTTGTCGTGCAGGACGATGCCGTCGTCGGTGGTGTAGAAACAGTCCACCGGACAGACCGCGGCGCAGGGTGCGTCGGTGCAGTGCATGCACGCCACCGAGATCGACTTCTCGCCCGGCACGCCGTCATCGAGCACCACCACGCGACGCCGATTCACGCCCCAGGGCACCTCGTGCTCGTTCTTGCACGCGACGACGCAGCCGTTGCACTCGATGCAGCGCTCGGCGTCACAGAGAAACTTCATTCGAGCCATCGTGGTTCTCCTCTAGTCAGACGGCGCGGATCTGACACAGGGAGACCTTGGTCTCCTGCATCTGCGTCACCGAGTCGTAGCCGTAAGTCATGGCGGTGTTGCAGGCGTCGCCACGCACGTAGGGCGCGGCCCCTTCCGGATACTTCGCGAGGAGATCCTCGCCTGCGAAATAGCCGCCGAAGTGGAACGGCGTCCAGACCACCCCGGGGGCCACCCGGCGCGTCACCATGGCCTTGGCCTTGATGGTCACCGTGCCTTCGGTGGGCGTCTCGAGCCAGACCATCTGGCCGTCCTTGATGCTGCGATCGTTCGCGTCCTTGGGGTTGATCTCGACGAACATGTCCTGCTGCAGCTCCGCCAGCCAGGCGGTGGAACGCTGCTCCTCGCCGCCGCCCTCGTACTCGACGAGACGGCCGCTCGAGAAGATGAGCGGGAACTCCTGCGAGTGGTCGGTGGCCTGGTAGGACGCGTACCGCGTCGGCAGCCGGTAGAAACGCTTGCGATCCTCGTAGGTCGGATACTTCTCGACCAGCGCCCGATCCGGCGAGAACAGCGGCTCGCGATGGATCGGCACCGGGTCCGGGAACGTCCACACCACGGCGCGGGCCTTGGCGTTGCCGAACGGCGCGCAGCCATGGTTGATGGTGACGCGCTGGATGCCGCCGGAAAGGTCGGTCTTCCAGTTCTTGCCCTCGGCCGCCGCCTTCTCCTCGTCGGTGAGGTCGTCCCACCATCCGAGCTGCTTGAGCACCTTGTGGTTGAACTCGGGATAGCCGTCGGTGATATCCGAGCTCACGCTGTGAACGCCCTCGGCGAGCAGGTTCACGCCGTTGCGCTCGACGCCGAACCGCGCCCGGAAGGTCAGTCCGCCGTCTCCCACCGCCATGCTCGGGTTGTAGAGGACCGGGGTTCCCGGGTGCCCCTTCTTGGTGACCGTCTCGCCCTTGGTGTTGACGTAGGTGAACTCGGTGTCCGGGTTCCCCCACGACGGCCACGGCATCCCGTAGTAGTCGCCGTCGGCAGGACCGCCTTCGGCCAGGAGCGTGGTGGTATTGAAGGTCTTGCGATGCTCGGTGTGGAGCTTGAGCCGCTCGGGGCTCTGACCGGTGTAGCCGATCGTCCACATCCCCCGATTGATCTCGTGGGTGATGTCCTCGACATTCGGCTCGTCGGTCTGCGCGTTGACCTTGATGTTCTTGAACAGCTCGTCGGCGAATCCCAGCTTGCGCGCGAACTTCGCCATGATGGTGTGATCCGGAAGCGACTCCCACACCGGATCGATGACCTTGTCGCGCCACTGGATGGAGCGGTTCGAAGCGGTGACCGAGCCGTAGGTCTCGAACTGGGTCGAGGCGGGCAGCAGATACGTCCCTTCCTTGCGATCGTTCATCACCGCGGCGTGGGTCGGGTACGGGTCGACGATGACCATGAGGTCCAGCTTCTCCATGGCCTTCTTCATCTCGTGCCCGCGGGTCTGGCTGTTGACCGCATGGCCCCAGAGCACCATCGCCCGCACGTTGTCGCGCTGGCCGATGTTGTTCTTGTCCTCGTTCACGCCGTCGATCCAGCGCGACACGGGAATCCCCTTGTAGTTCATGGGCAGGATTTCCTTCCCGCCGTCGCCCATGACCGGGGTGGGATCGAAGCGGCCCTTGAGATAGTCGAGGTCCGTTTCCCAGACGCGCGCCCAATGGGCCCACGAGCCCGGCTTCAGGCCGTAGTAGCCCGGAAGGGTGTGCGAGAGGACTCCGAGGTCCGTCGCGCCCTGGACGTTGTCATGGCCGCGGAAGATGTTCGCGCCGCCGCCGGACTTGCCGATGTTGCCGAGCGCGAGCTGCAGCACGCAGTACGAGCGGGTGTTGTTGTTGCCGATGGTGTGCTGCGTCCCGCCCATGCACCACACGATGGTGCCCGGCCGGTTCTCGGCCATGAGCTGCGCCGCCGCCTTCACCGTCTCGGGCGGAACGTCGGTGACCCGCTGGGTCTCCTCCGGCGTCCACTTCGCCACTTCGGCGCGAATCTCGTCCATCCCGTAGACGCGCTGGCGGATGTACTCCTCGTCCTCCCAGCCGTTCTCGAAGATGTGCCAGAGCATGCCCCACATGAGGCCGACGTCGGAGCCGGGGCGAAGCTGCACGTGAAGATCCGCATGAGCGGCGGTGCGCGTGTAGCGCGGGTCGCAGACAATCATCTTCGCGCCATTCTCCTTCGCGCGAAGGATGTGCTGCATCGCGACGGGATGCGCTTCGGCCGGGTTCGACCCGACGAAGATCATCGCCTTGGCCTTGTGCATGTCGTTGTAGGAGTTGGTCATGGCGCCGTAGCCCCATGTGTTGGCAACTCCCGCGACCGTCGTCGAATGGCAGATGCGGGCCTGGTGGTCGACGTTGTTCGTGCCCCAGTACGCCGCGAACTTGCGGATGAGGTAGGACTGCTCGTTGCTGTGCTTGGCCGAGCCGAGCCAGTACACCGAGTCCGGTCCCGACTCCTCGCGGATGCGCAGCATGGCGTCGCCGATCTCGTTGATGGCGTCGTCCCACGACATGCGCTTCCACTTGCCGCCAGTCAGCTTCATCGGGTACTTGAGCCGGCGCGTGCCGATGCCGTGCTCGCGCACAGCAGCGCCCTTCGCGCAGTGCGCGCCGAGGTTCAGCGGGGAGTCGAAGTCGGGTTCCTGTCCGGTCCACACTCCATTCTGCACCTCGGCGATGACGCCGCAGCCGACGGAGCAGTGGGTACAGACGCTTCGCCGCATCTCGGTGGTCACGCCTTCGCGCGGACCGGTCGCGGCATGGGCCTTGCGCATCATGGTCGGCGGCAGCATCGTCGCCACGGCCGCGCCTCCCATGGTGAGGCCGGAGCGCCGGAGGAAGGTTCGCCGTCCGATCGCATCGCGGGGTGCCGCGACATGGACGGAACCCTCGGTCCGACAGTTCTTTCGGATGAGCTTCATCGTGGTTCCTCCTTTTGTGCGGTCAGGATCGGGCGAGCCGGTAGTACCGCTCGATGTGAGCGGTCACGCGGTAGCCCCTCGGCTGCGGCGTCGCTCCCGGGGCGGGAGCGGTTGCCGGACCGTCGGTGCCGGCCGCGGTCGTGCCCGCTGCGGCTGCCACGGTGACGGCACCGCCGGTCACCGCCGCTCTCTTGAGGAACTCGCGCCTGCCCTGCGGTTCCGAGCTTGTCGTCTTCATGCCTGCCTCCTTCTGGTGATCACTGCCGCCGCCGTGTCCGCGGGCGGCTCCCGGGTCCATCAAATCACGATCGAAAGGTACTGCATCTCAAATTTCATGAACTGATCGCCGAACTGTCCTACCGCCCGGTAGAAGCGCGCCGAGTCGGCGGACTCGAGATCCGCGAAGAACGTGCGCATCCAGGTCGCGACATGGCGATCGAAGAACCGCCGCTGCACGTCGATGCCGTGCTCCGGAGACGCGGCGAGGAGCGCCATGGTCTCGAGCAGGGCGGCGGCGTGGTCCTCGGGCTCCTTCACGTCGTCGCGCCGCTCGAAGCCGAGAGCCGCGAGGTCGGCGCGGAGAACCGCCAGGGGCTTGTCCATCACGAACCCCGTCAGGTACCACGAGCCGTAGGGAATGAGCTCGCCGCTGCCCACACCGATGAACAGGGCGTGGTACTCGTCGTCGACAGCTTCGAGGTCCGCATGCTCCGCCGCGCGTCCGAGGCCGCTCCACGCGGCACCGAGGTCGTCGATGAAGGGGCCGTCGGTGGAGGGAATGTCGATGTTCGCGAGCAGATCGAAGTGCTCGCGGCGCGGCGGCGCGGCGAGCAACGCGCCGAGCAGGCCGTAGGTATTGGCCCGAACGGCGCCATCGTCCGCGGCGCCGGGCGGCGGGACGGCTTCAGCGTCCATTCCGGACCTGATATCGAGAGCCGGTTCCATCGCTGCTCCGATCGCTCACGGGCAGCCGGTGCGCATCTATCGGGGGCCTTGCCGCATGCTCCAATCCCGGCTGACGCGAGAGCGTTGGGGGAAATCCCGATCCGTCCGTACATTGAACCATGCCGGAAGGAATGTCCATATGCACTCGGGTACCAATCGCCGTCATCCGGTAGGTTTGCGGTCCGCATCCGGTCTCGATCGAGGTCAAACAACGCCGATTGGGGTCATTCCGGCGAACCCGCCTCGCTCCTGAACATGTCCTTCACCCGACAGTCCTCGCACATCCGCAGCCGATCCAGGGCGCCCGGCGCCTGGAACATGGAGTGGCCGGCAAGCCGCTGCTGCATGCGCATCACCACCGCGGTGGTGCCGAACACCTTGCCGCAGCTCACACAGTGAAACGGCTGGTCCTCGTTGAGCGTGCGCGCACGACGCCGGGCTTCACGGTCGAAGAGGTAACGCGGAGTGCGGGTGATGCACGATTCGGGGCACGCCCGCTCGCACAGTCCGCACTGCACGCAGTTCATCTCGATGAACGAGAGGCGGGGCTCGTCGCCCCCCGCCTGCAGGGCCGATGCGGGACAGACCGAAACGCATGCCATGCACAGGGTGCAGGCGTCGCGATCGGCCTCGACCTTGCCGAACGGAGCGGCGGCCGGCAACTCGACGAGCTCCGGACGCCGGCGCGCATGCGCGTGGAGATGGTCGAGTGCGAGCCTGATGTCGGTGCGCTTCTCGCCCGACGGCGCGAACGTGGCCGGCGGATCGGCCGCGGGCCCCGGTACCTCACCGATGGCTCGGCCGAGCGACTGGTCGTCGACGGCGGTCGCGACCAGCGCGGGCGCATACCCCATCGCGTCGAGAATCGAGCGCGTGACCTCCATCTGCACGTCGAGCTCCCGCCTGACCGAGCCCGGGACCTGCGGCGGGACGAGCATGACGACCCTCGCGCCCCACGCGATGCACGCCACCCAGGCGTCCATGCCGACCGATCCGACCTCTTCGACCGCCCACGGAATCACCGACTCGGGCACGTCCCTCGCGATCCGTTCCCACTCGGCGGTGCCGGCCTGCGAATCGTGGAACAGGATCGCGGGCGCCTGTCCGCCGGCCTCCCGGTACGCGACCAGAGCCGCTCGGAGCGCCGCGAGCTGACCTGCGGGCGGGGGATATGCGTACGTGATCGCCCCGGTCGGACACGCGCTCGCGCATACGCCCGCTCCCTGGCAGAGATACGGATCGACCTCGACCCGCTCGCCGATCGAGAGGATGGCGCCGGCGGGACAGGCGTCGAGGCAGCGCGTGCACCCGGGGATACCGGACGCGCCGTGCGCACAGATGGCGGGGTCGTAACCGAAGTAGCGGGGCTTCTCGAACTCGCCGACGAGCTCGCCCGCCTGTTCGATCGCAACCGCGAGCGCGTCGTCGTCGCCGCGCGGCGCAAAATAGCCCGGTGGGAGAATCTCGTGCGCGAGGGCCGGCTCGGGGCGCAGATCGATCACGATGTCGAACGGCTTGCCGCCCGTGAGCGCAGACGGGGCGACGACGATCGGCGCGCCGTCGCCTTCGGCGTGCAGGGTAAAGGCGCCGAGATGTCCCTCCACCGCGGTGACTGCGGCATGGATGATCCGCACGGCGCCCACGTCCACCGGGCGATCTCCCGGAGGAGCGAGAATCACCGCCTCCAGCCCGTCGCCGAGGCGTCCGGCCGCGGAGGTCGCCTCGACCATGGAGCCGATGAGCGCGAGACGCCCGGACGAGGCATAGGTGACGAGGCCGGTAGGGGCGGAGTCCGCGGTGCGGGCTTCGCGAAGCGCCCTGGCGCGCGCGGCGCCGTCCGTGGTGGTCGCCGGCAGCGAGCCGTCGAGCCCCCCGGCTCCGTTCTCCGCCCCGCTCATGTCCGGCGGCCGCTCGGGTGGCCGGCGCCCGCCGGCGTCTCGCCGCCCTCGCATGCGGCGGCCTGCGGCGGAACGGCTTGCGCGGGCGCCGGCAGCTCGTCCGGCCCGGTCTCGCACGCAGGCTTGCCGTCAGGGTGATTCGACGCTTCGCCGCTCGCGACGGCTCTCGGCGGAACGGCCTCCATCGGTGCCGACAGCTCCCCGGATTCGGTCTCGCCGGTGGATGTCGCTTCCACCGATCCCGGTGTTGCGTCTCCCGCGGCCGCCTGCGGCGGAACGGCTTGCGCCGGTGCCGGCAGCTCGCCGGGCCCGGTCTCGCCGGAAAGCTCCCCTTCCGCGTAGCCCGGAGCGTCTTCGTCCTCGTGCGCGAGCCGCTCGCCCTCGACCGGACTCGACCCGTCCTCGGTTTCAGGCGCCGACTCGGTGTCCGATTGCGACTGTCTCGCGCGCTCGGCCTCCACCTCCGCCTGGTGCTTCATGTCGGACGTCACGATGTCGCCCAGCGCCGCGAACGACGTGAAGTCGTCGTCGTAGTCGTCGAGACCGTCCGGAATATTGAACACCGCGCTGGAGAACAGCTTGCGCAGCGCGCGCCGCCGCAGCGCTTCGCTGACGCCCGGCGAGAGAAATCCGCTGTAGTCGCTGTCCTCGTCGAGCGCGTCCAGCGGCGGCATGTCCTCGTCGGTGAGCGCCTTCTCCTCGACGGCGGCCGGACCGGGCGAATTGCCGGCCGACTGGCCGGCCGACCGGCGAACGTCCGGCGCGGGTTCGGGAATGTCACGCGGGCGCACTGGCGCATCCGCCTTCGCTTCGCGGGCGACCTCGCGCCGGCGCCGCGCCCAGCGCCGCAACGGCCCTTCGGCGTCGAGAGGCGTTGGGGCCTCAATGGAGCCGTCGCGATCCCTTGCGTTCACGTCCAGCGCTCTCCGACTCTTTCGCCCAATCCCGACGTTTCCGCTTCTTCTTGACTTCGGGCTCGTAGTTCTCGACGACGTAGCGTTCCACCCACTCCACGATCTTCTCGGGCATCGGCACGGAGTACACCGGATCGTCGGACTCCAGGTGCGCGTTCGCTTCGTCCTGACTCGCGGTCACGATGGCGGGGACAAGCTCCGTCTCCTCTTCGTCGTCCTCGTCTCTCTCGAAGCACACGACGAAGAGCGAAGGCCGCTCGCTCAGCAGGTTGTACCAGTAGCTCTCGCAGCCGTCCGGAAACAGCTCGACCACGAGACCCGGCCACAGGTAGCGCCGGCATTCGTCGTCCTCGTGCACGAGTGTCGCCGCGCCCCGCTCCGAGACGACCTCCTCGCCCGCCACCACCGCCACGGCTTCCCACTGGACCTGCGACCACGGCCCGACCCGCGCGAGACGCCGCTCCAGCAACACCGAGACCGGAATGCGCAACGCGCCGCCACCAGTACTTTCGCCTCGCATCGTATCGTCGAGCCGCCTGCCACGAGTCACCGCAAGTCGGCAGGCAAACATAGCATGCCCGACGCACGAACCCGCACCGCGGCCTCGATTCGGCAGCAATTCCCGCCGGCGCCTCGAGGTGCTGCTCCACGATGCGATTTCGACCCGATTCCGGCCTTCCGGACACCTGATCCGGTCCGTTTGGCGAGCGATTTCGGGCCTGGCGGGAATCGCTGCCGGTTCGGCGCATCCGCGCGGCTTCGAGTCGATCGCCGTACCCGAACCGCCGGCCGGCGCGCCGCGCGGGCCCGACGGATTCACGGGCCGCCCGCCGGGGCGGGACATCCGAGTCCGTCGTCGCTTGCGTATACTGGAAGGCCGGAACGCTCGAGAGGCGTGACAATGGACTCCAACGCCCGGCCATACCGTCCCGAGATGACCGACGCGGGGCTCGCACCCACCCATGCGGTCCGCGCCGTCGACGAGTACGGGGCCACCCGCGATCTGCGGGTGGCCGGGGAATTCCCGCTCACCATCAAGGTCGACGACCGGGAGGTCGTGACCCTGATGACCCTCGGCACCTGGCCCGAGGCGCTCACCCTCGGCTACCTCCGCAACCAGCGGCTCGTCGAGGACATCGAGGACATCCGTTCGGTGGACGTCGACTGGGAGCGCGAGCAGGTCAACGTATCGACGTTCGAGGGGAAGGGAATCGTCGATTGGGAGCAGAAGCTCTCCAAGCGCACCGTGACCACCGGGTGCGGCCAGGGGACGGTGTTCAGTTGCACGCTGGACAAGCTCTACGAGATGCGGCTCCCGGAGGTGCGTCTCACCCAGTCGGGCATCTACGGGCTGCTCAAGTCGATCTCTTCGCACAACGAGATCTACCGGCAGGCGGGAGCGGTCCACGGTTGCGCACTGTGTCACGGCACCGGGATCGTCACGTTCATCGAGGACGTGGGACGGCACAACGCGGCGGACGCGATCGCGGGACTCATGTGGCTCGACCGGGTCACCGGCACGGACAAGATCTTCTACACGACCGGGCGGCTGACCTCCGAGATCGTGATGAAGGCGGCCCACATGGGGATCCCCGCCATCCTGTCCCGTTCCGGAGTGACGCACATGGGACTGGAGCTCGCGCAAGATCTCGGGGTGATCATGATCGCGCGCGCCAAGGGCCGGCACTTTCTCGTCTACAATGGCGCCGACAGGATCGAGTTCGATTCGGTCCCCGAACGGCGTCCGATGGCGCGGGCTGCCGTTGCGGGCGTCTGAGCCGGTGCGGACCGTATGCGTCCCGGAGGTAACGTGCCGAAGCGGGAGACTGCGAACCGGTACTCACGAGCTACGGTTCCGGCCGAGGTGCTGGCCGGACCGTTGCACCGAGGTGACGCGTCATTGATCAGGGAGTATCGCGACCCTCTCACATCGCCGCCCCGTGGCACGGGAATCCTGCCCGGACGAACGTCCGGCCTTGCGCGAGCGCGGGAATGCCCGTTTCACGGCATATCCGCTCGGCGAGCTTGAACATCCCCGGCTGCCCCGGCACAAGGCGCCGGCGCCTTGCAGGGCGGCCAGCTCGAAGGCCCACCCCAACCGACAAGAGGCATCAATCGGAGGACAAGACATCATGAAATCAGGACCAGTCGCTGATCTGCAGAAGAATCTGACGAGGGGCAGGATCGACCGCCGCCAGTTCATCACCGCCGCGGTGGCGGCGGGCGTGGCCTTGCCGGCCGCGCTCTCGATGTCCGACGCCGTGCTGGCGGCGACGCCGAACAAGGGCGGGCGGCTGCGCCAGGGCTTCTCCGCGGGGTCGACCACCGAGAGCCTCGACGCGCTGAGAAGCACCGGCTCGGTGGTGGAGATATGCAACAACTGGTGCTGGGGCAGCAACCTCACCGAGGTTCAGCCCGACGGCTCCATCGGCCCGGAGCTGGCCGAGAGCATCGAGGCCAGCGACAAGGCCCGGACCTGGGTGTTCAAGCTGCGCAAGGGAGTCACCTTCCACAATGGCAAGTCCCTGACTCCGGAGGACGTAATCGCCTCGGTCAACCGCCATCGCGGTGAAGACAGCGCGTCGGCGGTCGCGTCGCTGTTCGCGTCCATCGTGGAAATGCGCAAGGACGGCGATGACCAGGTGGTGATCAAGCTGAATGCGCCCAACGCGGATTTTCCCTTCCTGCTCAGCGACTACCGGCTGGTCATCATGGCCTCCGAC
>JAJDUQ010000078.1 GCA_022826505.1 Gammaproteobacteria bacterium | reverse complement strand
ACCGTCCGCGGCGCAGTCTCGCGAGCCCGGCCGCCGCACGGACTCCTCTCGATGAAGGCGGCAATCCCGGGGGTCCGCGAGCACTTCCAAGCCGTCGAGTAATGGAAAGCGCCCGGTAATCGAGAGTTGGAGCGCTCCGGCCCTGCCCACACGGCCCGCAAGGCCGGAATCACTCAACATTTCTATACGTTCTCCTCTCCGCCATTCGGTGACGAGAGGAGAACGGCAATGGGGTTTTCTCACACGAGCGGTTCACGGTCGCGAGCGACCCGGGACTCGTTCCATGGCTGTGTTGCGGCGTTCGTCGAGCACCTGCAGCAGGAGGGCTTGACGGGAGGCCGGATCCGCTGCCTTCGGGCATCGGCGCGCCACTTTCTGGTCTGGCTGGACCGCGAAGGCATCGAGATCGACGCGATCGATGACGCCGTGCTACGGCGCTTTCGCCGTCACGATTGCCGGTGCCCGGGAATGGAACGCGAGCGTCGCAAGATGCTTGCCGGTCGGTCGCGGCAGTTCGTCTCCGGTGCGCTCAGGCTCGTTCGGTTCTTCGAGCAGAGCGGACGTCTTCAGCATCCGGGCGACCTCGACGAGGGCCTGCGCCTGCTCGAGGAGTTCCTCGTCGAGTGCGAGCGGCGCGGATATGCGCCCGATACGCTCATGGGCTTTCGCAGCGCCTGCCGGCACGTCCTGGTGTGGCTTCACCAGTCCCGCATCCCGATGAGGCGCTTGGATGCCGAAGTGCTCGGGCGCTTCGTCGCACATGACTGTGTCTGTCCGGGGCCGTTCGAGAGCCTGCGCAAACGCCTCAGCGGTGCTCGGTACATCTATCCCGTCGAGCTGTTCTTGCGATTCCTGGCCGCCCGGGGCGTGCTGTCGGGCGCGGTATCGACCACCAGGAACGAGGTCGTCGATGCGGAGCTGGAAGCATTCGGCGAGTGGCTGCGCCGCCATCGTGGCGTCGGCGAAGCGACGATCGTCAATCATTGCAGGCAGGTCTCGAGGATGCGCGCGCAGCTCGGCGACGACCCCCGCCGGTACAACGCGGCATTGGTCAGGGACGTGCTGTTGCGCCATTTTGCCGCCGCCTCTCGGCCACACGCCCGAGCCCTGGCCACTTCGATGCGCATGTATCTGCGCTTCCTCGCCGCGCGCGGCGAGTGTTCGCCCACACTTCTCGGCGCGATTCCCACCAGCCCCGGCTGGCGGCTGTGCGAGCTGCCCCGATACATCCCCGCCGACGACATCGAGCGCGTGATCGGCTCGTGCGACGCCACCACGCCGGTGGGTCTGCGCGACCGGGCCATTCTGCTGCTCCTCGCCCGGCTGGCTCTGCGAGCGGGTGATGTCGTCCATCTTCGCCTCAACGATCTGGACTGGGAGAACGCACAAGTGCGGGTGTGCGGCAAGTCCGGTCGCGAGGTCGGATTGCCACTTCCCCAGGATGCGGGTGATGCCGTGCTGGACTACATCGAGCACGTGCGTCCACGGATCAGCGAAGACAGGGTCTTTCTCACCGTCAGGGCGCCGTATCGGCCCTTCACTTCGAGCAATGCGATCACCGACCTCGTCATCCAGGCCCTCAAGCGCGCCGGCATGAACGACGTCAAGCCCAAGGGCGCCTACCTGTTCCGCCATTCCGCGGCGACCAATCTGCTGCGAGCCGGCGCGTCGCTCGACGTCATCGGCGCGCTGCTGCGACATCGCTCGCCCGATACCACCGTGATCTACGCGAAGACCGACCGACCCATGCTCCTGGAGGTCGCGCAGCCCTGGATAGGAGACGTGCAATGACCCTGCGAGCTGATGTAGACCGCTACGTCGCCCTGAAACGCCATCTCGGCTTCAAGTTCGTCAACAACGAGCGGATGTTGCGCTCGTGGGCCGCCTTCGCCATGGCCCGCGGCGACGAGGTCATCGTGGCCGACACCATGTTCGACTGGGCCCGCGATGCGTCGTCGCCGGCCTTCGCACGCAAGCGACTGAGTGTCGGGCGGCGATTCGCCGTGTGGCTCCATGCCGAGGACGAGCGCCACGAGGTCCCTCCCAACAATTTGCTCGGGCCGACCACGCAGCGCAGACCCGCCCCGCACCTGTTGACCAACGCCGAGATCAAGTCGCTGATGGCGGCCGCGCTGTCGCTCCCGCCGAAGGGCTCGATCACGCCCCATACCTTGCACTGCCTCATCGGATTGATGGCCACCACCGGTCTGCGCCGCTGCGAGGTGTGCGCATTGCACCTGAGCGACATCACCCCCGACGGATTGGTCGTACGGGCGACGAAGTTCCAGAAGTCGAGGCTCGTTGCACTTCATCGCTCCACCGTCGATGCCCTCGGCCGCTACCTCACGATCAGACAACGCTGCGGCGCGACGAGTGAGCACCTGTTCGTTCTCTCGACCGGTCGAGCAATCAATCCCGACATCGTGACCGGCATGTTCGTCAAGCTTGCACGCCAGGTCGGGCTTCGTGGTGGACCCGGCGAGCCGGGCCCGCGGCTGCACGACCTGCGTCATCGCTTCGCCGTGCGCTCGCTCGAGCATGCCGTCGCCACCGACCGCGACAGCGCCAACCGGCATATGCTGGCGCTCGCGACCTATCTCGGTCACAGCAGCGTCTCGTCCACGTACTGGTACCTCGAGGCCACGCCCGTCCTGCTTCGCCACATCGCCCGCGAAGCGGAGCACGCTCACGCGCGGAGGGCTTCGCCATGACCGAACTCGCCACCCACCTCGGCGCGTTCCTGCGCGAGCACCTGCCCCGCGACCGGAACGCCAGCCACCATACGGTGCAGAGCTATGCCGACAGCTTCCAGCTCCTGGTCTGCTTCGCCGCCGAGCGCCTCGGCGTGCGACCGTGTCGCATCCAGATCGAGCAGCTCAGCGCACCGCTCATCCTCGACTTCCTCGACAACCTGGAGCGGGAACGCAACAACACGGTCGGCACGCGCAACGTGCGCCTCGCGGCGTTCAAGTCATTCTTCCGCTACCTCGAGTACCACGTACCGGCCTGTCTCGACCTCGCGCGCCAAGTGCATGCGATTCCAATGAAGCGCCGCGATGAAGTGATGGTCGAATCGTTGAACCGTGACGAGCTGCGGGTCCTGCTCGATGCGCCCGACCCGACCACCGGCGCCGGCGTGCGCGACCGGGCGATGCTGCATCTGACCTACGCCGCCGGACTCAGGGTGTCGGAGCTGATCGGGGTGATGTGCACCGACCTCGCACGCCCGCACCTCGATACCGTGCGCGTGACCGGAAAGGGACGGCGCGAGCGCGTGCTGCCGCTGTGGCGGGAGACTCGCTCGGCTCTGCGCGACTGGCTTCGCGTCCGGCCTGACAACACCGGCCATGACCACCTCTTCCTCAACGCACGGGGCAAGGCCATGACCCGGCACGGCTTCGCCCATCGTCTGGGACTGCATGCCACGACCGCCCGGCAGCGAATGCCGTCGATGGCCGGCAAACGCATCTTCCCGCATCTTCTGAGGCACAGCTGCGCCGCCCATACCCTGGAGGCGACGGGCGATATCCGCAAGGTGTCATTGTGGCTCGGTCACGCGAGCATCCAGAGCACGGAGATCTACCTGCGCAGCGACCCGATCGGGAAGCTCGACGTCCTCGCCGCCAGGCTCCCTCCGGCGATCAGAAAAGGTTCGTTCAAGGAGGCGCCGGACCGGTTGCTCGCGATACTGCAAGACGCCCGAGCCCAATAGAAATGTCGAGTGATTCCGGCCTTGCGGGCCGTGTGGGCAGGGCCGGAGCGCTCCAGCTCTCGATTACCGGGCGCTTTCCATTATTCAACGAAATGGAGCTGGCGCTGTTCCGTCAGCGCTCACTGGAGAGCCGCATGGCGATGGCGCAACGCGGCGAGCTGTTCAGCGCACTGCCGGCCGGTTACGACAAGCTCGTCTTCGACAGTGTGAAATTGAAACGTGTTTGAAATCAACAGATTGGCGGGCACGAAAAGTCCTTGTCACTACATATCAGTATGCGAAGTGATTCTTGACAGTTGCTTTTAGTGGATTGGGTCAGACCTCTCGGTCT
>JAJDUQ010000130.1 GCA_022826505.1 Gammaproteobacteria bacterium | reverse complement strand
CGGTGTGCCTCCAGCTCCGAAATCGACGCAGACATGGCGGGCCTCCCAACCTGTCAAAACTCTATCTTGACAGAAAACCCGCCATTCCACACCGCATCCCATGCCCTTTCTCAATTCACCACAAATCTGACGTGCACCCGGCTCAATGTTCCTCTGCCGCACCGCGGCAGTGACGTCCCCTGCTCCAGCGTCCACCGGGCAGGCCCGGCGTCCGGTACCGACCTCCGGGAGGACCGCCTGCCGCGCACAGCGGGTCAGCGAGTCGCTCCCACCCATTCCCTGACCCTGCCTTCGGGGTCCGCGTTCAGCGTGATGTCCGTGACCACCGAGATCACGTTCGCGCCGGCCTCGAATGCGCCCTGGGCGCGTTCGACGGTCATGCCGCCGATTGCCACCAGCGGCAGGGTGCCGACTCGCTTCTTCCACTGCGCGAGTCGGCCCAGACCCTGCCGGCGCCACTTCATCTTCTTCAGTATGGTCGGATACACCGGGCCCAGCGCCACATAGTCGGGGTCCAGCGACAGGGCCCGGTCCAGCTCCGCCTCGTCGTGCGTGCTGACGCCGAGCCGGATCCCCGCCCTGCGGATCGCGCCGACATCGGCGGCGTCCAGGTCCTCCTGTCCGAGATGGACGAACTCGCAGCCGGTATCGATGGCCTCTCGCCAGTGATCGTTGACCACGAGCACCGCGCCATGGTTCGCGCAAAGCCGCTTCCCCACGCCTATCTCCCGTGCGATGACGCACGCCGGCCGGTCCTTGATGCGGAGCTGGACGAGCCTGACGCCGAGCGGAAGCATGCGGGCCAGCCATCCGGAGTCCTCGAAGATGGGGTAGAAGCGGTCCAGTGTCATCCGAGAAACGCCTTTCCGATGAGCGGCGTTGAAGGTGACGCCATGTCCCGCGGTTCGATCGGATCGGCCGCGGTCGCCGCCCTGCCCGCAAGCGTCGCCTGCGCGAAGGCACGGGCCATCGCCACCGAATCGCCCGCGCGTGCCACAGCCGTGTTGACCAGAACCGCGTCGTAGCCGAGTTCCATGGCGCGGGCAGCATGTGACGGCAGTCCGATGCCCGCATCCACGACCAAAGGAATGTCGGGGAAATGCGCTCGGAGGCTTCGCAGACCGTGCTCGTTGAGCAGGCCGAGCCCGGAACCGATGGGCGAGCCCCATGGCATGAGCACCCTGCAGCCCGCTTCGACCAGGCGCTCCGCCACGGAAAGGCTGTCGGTCGTGTAGGGAAACACTTCGAAGCCGTCTTCGCAGAGTATCCGGGCTGCGTCCACGAGTCCGAAGACATCGGGCTCGAGGGTGTCCGCATGGCCGATGACCTCGAGCTTGATCCAGGGAGTCTCGAAGACCTCCCGCGCCATCTGCGCCGTGGTCACCGCCTCCTTGACCGTGAAGCATCCGGCGGTGTTCGGCAGCACCCTGACACCCAGTTCCCGGATCAGGTCCCAAAACGGCCGGCCGGCCCGAACGCCACCGCTCTCGCGCCTCAGAGAGACCGTCGCCACCTCCGCACCGGACTCGCGAAACGCCTCCGAGAGTATCGTGGGAGAGGGATACTGTGCCGTGCCCAGCATGAGCGGCGTGGCGAGCTCCGTGCCGTAGAACGTGCGCATCCGTCATCCGCCCTGCATGGGAGCGACGATTTCCACCCGATCCCCTTCCTCGAGCTTCCGGGCGGATCGTTCGGAGGCGGCGACGAACACCTCGTTCACCGCCGCAGCCACTCTCGCATCGCCGAGGCCGCGCTCATGCAGCAACTCCTCCAGCGTGGTGGCGCGCACTTCCATCCTCTCGCCGTTGAAGATCAGATTCATCCATCACCTCCGGGGTACGTCCTTCGCACAGGAACTCGGCCACCATGCGCGCCATCGCCGGCGCGAGAAGGAAGCCGTGGCGGTAGAGGCCATTCACATGGACGGCGCCGTGCCGCCGCCGGATCCTCGGCAGATTGTCGGGAAATGCCGGGCGTGCATCGACGCCGATTTCCAGCACTTCGGCTTCTCCGAATGCCGGGTGCAGCGCATACGCCGCCGAGAGCAGCTCGAGCAGGGAGCGGGCCGTCACCCGGTCACGCTCGGTGGCCTCGATCATGGTGGCGCCCAGCATGTAGACGCCGTCGCCGTGCGGGACCACGTAGAGCGGAAACCGCGGATGCAGCAGCCGGATCGGACGCGACAGGGCGAGATCGGGGCAACGCAGCACCAGCATTTCCCCCTTGACGCCCCGGAGATCGGGCAATGCATCCCGGGCCGCCAGGCCGCGGCAGTCGATATCCACCCCCGTTGCGGAATCCTTTTGCACCGCGGGGAACGCCCCGCCCTCTCCCGGCGCGCCAATGACGATTCCCTTCTCGCCGAGGCGATCGACGAGGGCGGCAAGCGCGGCGCGGGGTGCAAGGTGCGCCTCGCGCGGAAAGAACAGGCCGCGTCGAAACCGTCCCCCCAGGTCGGGCTCGAGCGCTTCGACGCCCTGTGCGTCGACTTCCTCGTGGTGCCGCGTTCGCCGCGCAAAGCGACGCAACTCCCCCGCATCCCGCGACAGCGCCAGCACGAGCGTGCCGTTGCGCTTCACCACCCCCGTCTTCTCGTTCCACCAGGCGGAAGATTCCCGTCCGAGTCGCACCACCGGTTCCTCCGCGGACTCCCCTTCGCAGTCCGGCGCGAGCATCCCGCCCGCCCACCACGAGCAGGAATGCGGGCCCGGTCCCGCGTGAAGATCGACGATGGAGACCCGTCCACCCCGCGCGGCGAGTTCGGTCGCCACGCAAAGCCCGGCCACGCCCGCGCCGACAATTCGAACCTCAATGGTCATGCCGGTCATCCCAGTAGAAGTGGTGCACGGGACCGTGGCCGGAACCGAGATCGAGTGTGTCGGCCGCCCGGATGGCGTCGTGGAGATAGGCGTGGGCCGCTTCGACGGCCGCCGGGAGCGCGTTGCCGCGCGCAAGGGACGCGGCAATCGCAGAAGACAGGGTGCAGCCCGTTCCGTGGGTATGGCGGGTGTCGATCCGCGCGCTCGAGAACACTCGGGGCTCGGCGTCGCGCATCACGAGAACGTCGTGGCATTCGGCTCCCGCGGCGTGTCCGCCCTTCATCAGGACGGCGGACGGTCCGAGGTCGAGCAGAGCATTCCCCTGCTCCGTCCGCGCCGGGATGGAGTCGGCGGCTTCTTGTCCGAGCAGCCGCGCGGCCTCGGGCAGGTTCGGCGTGAGAATGGTGGCCCGGGGCACCAGTTCGCCGGTCAGCGCGGCCACCGCGTCGTCGCGCAGCAGGGAGTCCCCGGACTTGGCGACCATGACCGGATCGAGCACCACCGCGCCGCGGTACTCGAGGAGTCCCCGTGCGACCACGCGGACGATTTCCGACGAGGCGAGCATGCCGATCTTCACGACCTTGACGTCGAAGTCGGCGAGGACGGCGGCGATCTGCGCCTCGACCACGTCCGGGCGCACTTCCTGAACCGCGCTCACGGTGACGGTGTTCTGCGCGGTCACGGCGGTCAGGACCGAGGTCCCGTAGACGCCGAACGATGCGATGGCCTTCAGATCCGCCTGGATACCGGCCCCGCCTCCGCTGTCGGAGCCGGCGATTGTCAACGCGACGGGGTAGTTGGCCATGCCACGTCCTTCGGTTCCGGTCGGGATAACGGAACTCGGGACGGGCAGTGAAGCCTGGACATGGTTCCGTTTCCTACGCCGGCATGATCCGGTTCAGGTTCGACGGGTCGATTTCGCAATCTCTCAGCTCCACAACGGAGCACCCCGACGGAATTGGGAACCTTATCCTCAACACGAGGATCGGGCAACAGACGGAGTCTCTCCGGGTGCACGTCAGATTTGTGGTGAATTGAGAAAGGGCATGGGATGCGGTGTGGAATGGCGGGTTTTCTGTCAAGATAGAGTTTTGACAGGTTGGGAGGCCCGCCATGTCTGCGTCGATTTCGGAGCTGGAGGCACACCG
>JAJDUQ010000155.1 GCA_022826505.1 Gammaproteobacteria bacterium | reverse complement strand
GCGGTGTGCCTCCAGCTCCGAAATCGACGCAGACATGGCGGGCCTCCCAACCTGTCAAAACTCTATCTTGACAGAAAACCCGCCATTCCACACCGCATCCCATGCCCTTTCTCAATTCACCACAAATCTGACGTGCACCCTCAGCAGGCGCCCCGCGTGTGCCTTCGAGAGCTCCTGTGTACAATACACATTCAGATACACCAATCCAGAAAGCCGACCACAGCCATGAGAACCAACATCGTGCTGGACGACGATCTCGTGCAGGAGGCGTTTTCGCTCACCGGGGTTCGCACGAAGCGCGAACTCGTCAACATGGCCTTGAAGGAGCTGGTGCGACGGTACCGCAAACGCGACCTGACGGATCTCGCCGGCAGGATCAGGCTACGGGACGACTTCGACCACAAGGCCATGCGGCGGACCCGTCATGGTTCTGGTTGACACCTCGGTGTGGGTGGACGTGTTCCGCGATCCCGACGGCTTGGTGCGGGACGCTCTCGTGCGCGTGACGGGAGACGATGACACGGTACTGACGCGCTTCAACCAACTGGAGCTTCTCCAGGGGGCACGCGACGAACACGAATGGAGCGTGCTCGCCGAATATCTGGAACACCAGGACTATCTTGATGCAGGAGCCGATACGTGGCGCAACGCAGCCCGCATCTACTTCGATCTTCGACGGCGCGGCCACACCGTCCGAAGCCCCATCGACTGCTGCATCGCGGAACTCGCGCGCGAGCATGACGCGCTCCTCGTCCACCGCGACCGGGACTTCGTGGCCATTGCCGAAGTTCGTCCGGTTCGGCTGCACTGGCTGTAGGCCAGCCCCGCCACTGTATTTTTTTCCGCGCATCACCGGGTCCCGTCGGTCCGCCGGGTCGCATAATCTCCAGCCCCCACATCTCCGAAGCCCCTCGTGTCGCGCCAGCCCAAGCTCTGCTTCAGAGCACCGCTCACCTCCCTTGGTGTACCATCCTGCCCGCTTCGCTGACGAGGCTTCCGGAGATTGACAAATGCCTCCGGTAAACGATCTTTGCTGCCTTGGAGCGTGGGCGAATAGTCCATCCGTCTGACCGCGTCGATTGAATGGGAGACAGAAACGGAGGAGCGGACTTGTTCGACGCGATTCGAAAGGAAATCGCCGAAGAGTATGCACAGCCACACGAAAGGCCGTGGATCGTCGGGTTCTCGGGCGGCAAGGACAGCACGCTGGTTGCGCATCTGGTAATTGAGCATCTGCTGTCGATCCCGCGTAGCGATCGTACCCGAGCCGTCCATATCGTCGCGAACGATACGCTCGTCGAGAGCCCACTGGTCATCGGTCACGTCAGGGAGAGTTTGGCCGAGATCAGCAGCGCCTCGGCTGCATTCGAGCTCCCAATCGTGGTTGCTACGACCACGCCGGACGCGAGCCAGACCTTCTGGGTCAATCTGATCGGCCGTGGCTACCCCTCTCCCAATCGGACGTTCCGTTGGTGTACGGCTCGGATGAAGATTCGGCCAACGAGCCAGTACATTCGCGAACAAGCAAGCATTTCGGGAGAAGTCATCCTCCTCCTCGGCGTGCGGCGCAAAGAGAGCGCGACGCGAGCGGGGTCAGTCGCCCGGTACGACAACGGTGAACGTCTCAACCCCCATGGCGAACTCGGGGGCTGCCTCGTATTCAGACCGATCGTGGAGCTTGATACGGATGAAGTATGGGAGTTCCTGGCGACGAACGAACCGCCTTGGGGCGGCAGTCATCAGCGCCTGATCAGGCTCTATCGGGACGCGGGCGGGGGCGAATGCCCTGTCGTTACTTCAGCAGACGACGCTCCCTCCTGCGGCACGACGTCATCGCGCTTCGGTTGCTGGACGTGCACGGTCGTGAGGAAAGACAGGAGTCTTGGAGGCTTCGTGAAAGCGGGATTCGCTCACTTCGAACCATTGCTCGACTTCAGGGACTGGCTCGTTGCGATCCGCAACGAACCCGAACGACGGCTCGCCCGCCGTCGCGATGGCCGCTTCACGATTGCCAGGAACGGTGTATTCGTGCCAGGACCATTCAATCTTGCGACACGCAAGGAAATACTCGATCGACTTCTCGATCTTCAGATGGAGACACGAATGCCGCTGATAAGTGCCGAAGAAGTTCAACAAATCCGTACGTTGTGGGTCGAGGACGTATTGGCGAGCACAGCGAGAAGTATACGTGAACAGGGTCTCGCCGCGGCGGAGGGTTGAAGCGATGGCGACGAATGTAGTCGTTCTCTTGCAAAGCGAGAAAGGCCGGCGGCTGGTTCGAAAAAAATGCGAGTCGGCCGGGTTGGACATCGCGGTGCTCGAACAGCTCATCGATGCCGAGCTCGACTACGCCGGAAAGCTCAGGAAACGTGGGTTGAGGGGAGATTTCGACGACATATTCAACGAGCTGGACGAGGAGGACGATTGATGCATCTCCGCGCGGTCCAACTCATCAACTGGCGCTCTTACCGCAGCGCGAGATTCGAGTTTCCGCGCCCGCACGGTGACAGGAATGTCGTGCTCGTGATGGCGCCGAACGAGTACGGCAAGACTTCGTTCTTCGAGGCGTTGACGCTGGGCCTGTTCGGCCGCGACGGCCTGGGGCTGATCCCTCGGGCGCGAACCGCAGCGGGCAACGATGCACGGGAACGTCTCAATTCGAGCTACAGCAAATTTCTCGAAGGCACCCTTCATCATCGGGCGGCGGAGACCGGTCCAACGGAATGTTTCGTGAAGCTCGAATGGGAGGACGAAACCGGCGCTCCGATCGAGATCAAGAGGACTTGGTACTTTCGCCCCAGCGGTCAACACAAGATCGCCGACGATCAGCTTCAGATCTACGAAGGTCAAAGCCGGACGCCCGTCGCTCCGCCCCTCAGCGTCGAAGACAAGGACCGTTGGTACCGTGAGTGGATCGCGCAACGCTTTCTGCAATCCAGCCTTGCGGAATTCTTTCTCTTTGATGGCGAACAGGTACAACGCTACGCCAGCCGCGACATGAGCCGCCAAGTACGTGACGGCATCGAAGGCTTGCTGGGGTTACCCATACTCCGCAGCCTGAAGGACTCTTTGGAGAGATATGCACAGAACCGCCGGACCAGCGCAGCCCCACCGTCGGACGACACCGTGAATACGGTAAAGAACGCCATCAAGGCGCTGGAAGATCGGATCGAATTGAAGAAAACGGAGCACGACGAAGCAGACGCCCGTCTTCCCGACCTTGACGACGAGATAGATGATCTGACCCAGCGTCTCGGTGGAAAGGGAGAGGGTACCGCGGCTCTGGTCTCGAGCCTTCTGGAGGACGAGACATGGCATAGAAACGAGGCCGAGCGAGCTACCAATGAGCTGACGGACCTGATCACCGGTGATATCGCGCTTGCAATTGCGGGAACGTCGCTCCGAAGCGCAACGCTCGAACGTCTGCGGTCCGAGGCGAAGCGGGAGACGTGGGAAATAGGCAAGAAGGAAGGAAACAGAAATCTCGATCGTTTCGCCGCCGATCTGTATGCCAGGTTGGGCCGGTTGGATCCACCGCTCGGTGAAGGTCGCCAGGAAGCCGTCATCAAGGCCGCGAAAGAGGCGTGGGCGGCATTGTGGCATCCGCCACCCGAAGACTGCGCCGACGACTATCTCCATCCCGCACTGACCGGTACGGTCCGCGCCGGAGCAATTGATCGCCTGGAAGCCGTCGAGCGCCACTCGACGGCAGAAGCTTCGGAACACGTCAATCGCTTCGAAACGGCAGTGGAGACAGCGGAGTCAAAGAAACGGGAGCGCCTCGAGCTCGAGAAGCTCGCCCCCGAGATTGAGAAGCTGGCCCGACAACTCGGAGAGTTGATGGAAGAGTCCGGACGATGCAAGGAGCAGCGGGATGCGGCGCAACGCGAGATCGACGCCGCTGTGGCAGAGCTCGGTGACCGTCGTGCCGAGCTGGCTCGATATGTTGCACGGCTCGATTCGCGAGCGCCCGCGCTGATCCATGCCAATCGGGCCGACGCGTACGCCAAACTGATTGGTGAGCTCCTCAAAGACGCAGTACCCTTCGAGATCCGTGAGGTCGCCAGCCAGATGACGAAGGCTTGGAAGGCGATGGCTCACATGTCGGATCGGGTGGAACGCATCGAAATATCACCGGATTGCGAAGTGAGGATGATCGCCTCCGACGGAAGCGATCTACACCGAATCGAAAAATCCGCTGGTGCGAGCCAAGTCTTTACTCAGGCCTTGATTACGGCAATTACGAAGGTAAGCGGCAGAACCTTCCCCTTCGTCGTCGACACGCCGGTGGCCCGCTTGAGCCGCGACCAGCGCATTGGCGTACTCAGGACGTTTACGGACCGCCCGGCACAGGTAATCCTCCTCTCGACCGATCAGGAGGTCGTGGGCGACAAGCTCGATGCCATTCGTGACCGCATCGTCGCCAGCCACGAGCTGCGGATTGCCCATGATCAGGGGGTCGCTATCACAACCGTGCACGACCTCGACTTGAGCACCATTCGGCCATGACGATCGAGATTGCCGATCTCCCAAGGGTCAGGTTCCGGACGACGCGTGCCGCCCAGAAGATCTGCGCGGGTCTGACGGCGCGGCTTGGTTGGCGCCACCAGAATGTCGCGGCGCGGCTTGCGATCGCACGCTCATTGTCTCTGCCTACCCCGCCGCCCGTCCTCACGGAGGAGGAAAGTGACGACATGGCCACGGCGATGCGCGGAGCGCAGTTGTTCGGAGAGGGTGGCGACCTGGCTGCCTGGCTCGCTCTCATCACACAACACCACGGCAATCGGGAGATGCCGAAGCGTTCCCTGCAGGCGATGGTAACTGGGCATCGGACGCGGGGCGCCGAGCTTCTGCAGAAGGACTGGGTATCTTCCGGGCGCGAGATGGGACCCTTTGTCGTGAGACTGGCGGAGCTTGCGAACTTCCCGAACGACGTCGGAAGCGACAACGGCGGCCCCGCCGCACCCTCGGCATCCGCCCTTGCCAGCGAGGTGCGGCTCTCGATTGGCGAAGTGGCTCGGGATGTCAGAACCGATGAGAACGTCGAGTTCGTGCTCAACGCTCCCGGCGGCAGCCCCCATTTGGCAATCATGGGTGGCGTCGGATCAGGCAAGACCCGAACCGCCGTTCACATGCTGAGACAACTGCGTCGCTTCGGCAACGTGCCGCTGCTTGCCTTCGACTTCAAGGGTGATCTCGCGGAAGGCTTGTCCGCTGCATACGGTGCGGATGTTCTCCGCCCGCCCGAGGAATCCATTCCATTGGATGTTCTCCATGTGAGTTCCGACGATGACATCGCCATCAAGAGGGCGGCAGCGCGTATCCGTGATTCGATCGCGTCCGTCAAGTCACGCCGGCCGAGCGGGGTACAGTCCGAAGCTCTCAGGGAAGCAATCGCGACAACCTTGTGGACTGGTGCCGCGGGCACAACCATTACCCTGCAGGATGTCGCACGAGCCCTCGAAACCGAATACGAAGAACGGGGGCGCAGCCCGGACGAGCTGACCTCCACGTTGAACGAACTCACGCAATTCGACTTGTTTCTGCCTGACCGATCGCCAGCCGACTTCTTCGCAAAGAGCTGGATCATCCTGCTACCGCAAGACAGCTCGGACGAAATGCGACGGCTGGTCATCAATCTGACGCTGAACGCCCTGGACAGATGGCTGAACGCGCTACCGGATGCTCCGACAGATGACGAAGGGACCCGGGCCCTGCGGCACGTCACGTTACTCGATGAGGCGCATGTCGTACTCAGGACCAAGCTCCAAGCTTTGGCGAATCTTGTTCGCATGAGCCGGTCGAAGGGCGGCGTCGTGCTGCTCGCTTCCCAGTCCCCGGATGACTTCGAAGGTGTCGAAGAAAGCTATCTTGACAATATGGGCATGACCCTTGCGTTCAACACGCAAGCCAAGCCGGGTCCGACGAGCAGGATCTTCGGAAGTAGTTACTCTCTGACCGCCCTGAGTGTCGGCGAGGCGCTCTGCCGGGTTCGGTCCGAGGCGAAGACAAGAAAAATCCAATCATGGGAGCCGTAATCCCAGAGGACCTCGCCGCGGAGCATCCGGCTGCTGTCCAGCAAATCGAGGGCATCGGCGTTCCTTCCGCCGCTTTCGTCGATCAAGCGGCGTACATCCGGACGGTTCGAGCGGGACTATCGGGAGAAGTTGTCAGGCAGGCCATCAACGCGATCGGCCACCGCAATTTCTTCGCTCGTCTGCTGGGAACGACTTCCGGTCATTTGGGCCGTCTCTACGGTCGAGAGTCCCTCGGCCGGGCTCGAACCGAGGGGCTTCTGGACACGTTGCGCACTTTCGCCGCGGCCGCAGCCGCATTCGGCGGCCTCGAACGCGCACAGGATTGGCTTGACACCGCGCTGCCCGCCCTGGGGGGCGACCGCCCCATCGATCTTTGCGACACGTTCGAGGGACGCCGGCTGGTACGGGAGATCATTCGCAAGGTCGAGTATGGCGAATTCCCCTGATGCGGCTGTACCGCATCTGCCATGCCCGCTACCTGCAGGATCTTCGCGGACTGGGAGCCAGCTACCGGGACGGAGCACGCTGGAACGAACCCGGATTTCCGATCGTCTATTTTGCCGAGACACCGAGCGTCGCGATGCTGGAGATGGCCCACTACCTGCCTTCTCCCCGCTTGGTTCCACCTGGGTACCGGCTCGGTGTCTACGAGGTAAGTGACGGGGTCGCTCTCGAACGCTGGCATGTCCATGATCTTCCGGGCGGTTGGGACCGATATCCGCACCCGCAGTCCACGCGGCGGATGGGCACTCTTTGGCTGATGCGAAAGGAAGCGCCCTTGCTGGCCGTACCGAGCGCGGCCGTGCCCGGTGGCCTGGAAAGCATCGTGCTGGCCAACCCGAGCCTCCTCGACGAGGGAATCGTCCGGCTGATTGCCGTGGAGGAGCGAATCTACAACGAGAGAGCGTTCGCGTCGGAGCAGGGAGGATAGGGACCTCGTTCACACGGTTCGTCAGGCTCCATGCGGCGCCGCTTCCCCGGGTGCGAGACAAGCCAAGCTCTCGACGGCCGGCAACGCGAACGGGAGCTCCAGTGCGTCGATCTGCGACTCGATGTACTGCTGTGCATCCGCCATCAGATCCGTAACGTCGCAAGCCGGGTGCGCGCCCGCAAATACCAGGCTGCGGGGTTTGTCGGCCAGCGGGTTCAGGCGCTGTATCAGTTCCCGGTCGCGAACCAGGGTCCATGTCCCGTCACCACTCGACTGGGCGGCCACGACGACGGCGCGAATGGGGCCATCCGAGCCGGTGATACGGTCCCGCAATTCGCCGTCTTGCGGCAGGAGCGCCGGCCCTTCCAAAGGGCGAATGCTGTGCACGATATGCTCGGCGAAACGCCACGGGCGCGAATCCTCCAACATCAGTTGAAGAAAACCATCGCGGTCCATGTCGGGAACGGAGTCGTAGAGGCGGGCGACCTCGAAATCCGGATCCAGGAGGCGAACTTCCGCCCCGAGTTCCGGTGGCAACCGCAATTCGCCCGTCCTTCCCGTCGAACGCCGTGCTCTGTCGTTGAACGCCCCCCACACTCCGTCAACATCCCGGTGCAGCGGCATCGTGCGCCAGCGTCGTTGATCCTCGGGCTCTGCGCTGTACAAGCGTTGGAGCAGATGCAATGCCTCCCCGTCGCTGAGCACTGTCCAGTCCACGGGTTCATGCAGGCAGTCATCGAGCAGGCGATGTAGTGCTTCGAGATCGGCCGACCCGACGCAAAGGGCTTCAGCGACGTCTTGCGAAAGTGACTGCACCAACTCCCACTGAACCGCACACCATGATCGGTCGAGGAGGCGCAGCAGGATGCGCAGTGCTCGTCCGTTTCCGGCGCGGTCATGGAACAGCTCCGCGTCCTGTCCGACGACATCTGCGGCACGTCCGGCAAGGAGCGCACGTGCAGCCCAGCGAACATTGGTGCTATCCGGAGCGTCTGGCGCGAGCCGCATCAGCAAGGGTTTCCGGCATGTGGGATCGGCAAGCACCTCGGTCCGAAGCACCGCGCTGGCCAAAGCCTCTGGCGCGGGTGACGGGACATCGGCGACGACGGACGCCACCGCGTCGCCGCTCACCAACCAGATGGCTTCGTCGAGCGACTTCGCGAGTTCCACGACGGCCCGCTTCGGATCGGAAAGCCGCTCCGGCTGGGTTCCGTCCGTATCGTCGCCCAATACATCCGAAACCGGACTAGCGAATACCCGGCAGCTCTCTACCTGGTGGCGCAGCTCGGCGATGGACCAAGCTTCCTCCCGGTCTGCCGGCAGTCTGGTGGCTCGCAGCAACGGCAGCCCATCCAGATCGCCCATGGGACGGTCGTCTCGCCTGGAAATCAGTACTTCGGCGAGAAGCAGCCGGGAGTGCCGCAAACGCTCGGAATCAACTCCCGCTTCCAACCGGCGTCCCAAGGCGGACAGCGCGCGATCCAATCGTTCCTGGTCAAGCTCAAGCTGCGGAGCCGGCGGCGACTCACCTCACGGCGTCCGAAAGGCACCGGCAACAGCCCCTTGCCAAACACCCCTTGAGCAGCGAGTTCGGCAACCGCCCGTTGGCTGTCCACGAGCGTTTCCACCAGCCACGCACTCGGCAGCACCTCGCACAAACCTCGCCATGCTTCCCGCAACTCGTCGCGCGATTCTCGCGGTGCCGAACGTTGGGTCGTGTGGGCAAGGGCGCCGTTGCCGATCTGTCCCATAAGCCACCGGGCGACTACGGCGGCGCGAATGTCCCTGCCACAGGCGTCCGGGCCGAGGACATGTCGAACAATTCCTTCGATCCACCGCAGAGACTGCGGGGACTCGAACACATCGACCGGAATGCAGTTCAGCAGGCGTTCGAGGCGGTCGACGGTCCAGTCGTCGAGGTCACCTGCGAAACATGGAGCATCTTCGTCAATGAATACGACGTCGTACTTGCATTCGTCGCAGGAGGCCACGAACCGCCTGCGAACGACCTCCGGCGCCTGACTCCAATTCGGGATGGACAGAACGGGGCACGCATTTGCGTCCAGCGCTTTCCATCGAACCCCGTCGGTCGCAGCGATTGGCAGAAGCCAATGCCGTCGCCGGACTAGGGCCAAGCGGTTCTTGAGCATGTTCGAGTTGACGACCGTGCCCAGCAGTCTCCGCGCTGCGCGCTCGTCGACTCCGACAACCGCATTGGCGAGGGCGCTTGGCAACAAGGGAAGCAGCAAATCGTCGCATAGCGCCCGATTCCAACGATTGCGCATGGCGCCATCACTTGCAGCGTCGCCGATATCCTCGGTAACCCCAGGAATGGATCTACGGTCCTGGGACGGCCAGAAGTAGCCGTGCAAGATGATCTCCCAGGCAAGCGAGGGACCCTTGCTCTCGACGATCGCACTGGATCTCGGCTCGGGATCGTCGTCCAGCGACAGAAACACGGCCCAGCGAAGCCGCGTTCCCAATTGCTCGGTATTCGGGTTGGTGGGCTGCAACACGGTGACCGCGGCGTGGGCGAGTGCTTTCCGGGGCTCGCTTGAATGGCGACCGTTTTGCCACCTCGGATACTGCGGCCAATCAGACTGCGACCGGAGTTGACGCAAGCCTTCACTGCCGAGAGCCTCGATTCCGACGACGGACCAGTTCCGCTCGTTGGATGTAATCGCGCCCTCGAACGTCCGATTGGGGAATCCGTGGGTATCGTCCAGATATCGTCCCACCCATCCCGCCATTTGCCGGGCCACGCGCACCAACCTCACGCGGTCGCGCAGATTCTCCGGCCCTGCCGCGCGGGCCGTGTCGATGGTTCGAAGGTGGCCGCACTGCGCCAGCAGCAACGCCGCGGGCGCCGAACGCCCGAACCAAGCGCAGAGATCGTCCGGCCTCGGGCAGTGTTCGCCCAACCCGTATCGGCGACCCTCCGCTCCCCGATCCAGATGTTCGTGACGCCGCAGCGGAATCCACAGCAGGAGGCCATCGCCCCTCTCCCCGAGCAGCTCCGTCGTCACGGACCGCAGCCGCTCGACGTCAACCTCGTCCCAGTCGGGATGCAGGGGATCTTCGTCTCCGTTCTCTCCGGTACCGGCCCATGGGTTCAGAACGCCGGCTCGCCACACTGACTTCTCGGCACCTACGTAGAGGAACGCTTCGCAGATGTGGAAGACACCCTTCAGCCCAATGCCGAACGTTCCGATCTTGTCGACATCGTCCTCTTTCGATCCGCCGATGGCCTTGTGTAGCGCCTTGCGGTCCTTGTCACGGAACGCCCCGTCGTTTGCCACCAGAAGCGCGGGGCCTCGAAGCAGACGGTTTCGCGCATCGGGCCAGCCCCGCTCCAGGACCACGAGCCCGAGGCGCTGCGCACCGGCATCGTCGGCGTTCTGGACCAGTTCCCGGAACAGCGTGCGTCCATCCCCGGCGTCCCGGTAGACGTCAGCCAGGAGTCCCTGGATCGCCTTGATCTCGTCGAGCGGGCTTCGGTCGATGCCGGTGTTGGGCCGGATATCAACCTCGGGGTACCGACCTTCGTTTGTGCTTTCGTCCATGAGACTCGAGGCGACGGCCTCCGTAGCCGAAGGTTGACGGATTCTACGGCCCCGCGCGGTTTGCAGTTCGCGAAGGTGCGCGCTGCAAGTGTCGGCAGCCGCAAGCGGCTGCGCTGGCGCGCCGAGAACCACTGATGCGAGCCTTCTCACTGCCCGCCCGTGGCAAGCGGCAACTCCGGCCGGTCCGGGCGCCGGCTTTTCCGACACCAGCAACACCGAACCCGCACGGAAGCGGAGCGCATCCCCGGCGGGCTGAACGCCTACCATCGGCGGGCGCTGATGCCAATGCGCCCAGCCACGGAGCGGGCGAAGCTGCAGTGTCCCACGACTGCCGTAGCGCCTGATGTCTTCGACCTGGACTCCGTCCCAGGACGGCTGCCCGCGCCTCCCGCCCTTCCGGGGCGCCCGAAGGTACGCCCTGCGACCTGAAGCCCCCGGCTCGGGTAGTCCCTGCCCGCGGGTCAAGCTACCATCGCGCCACGTCAGTCCCCCAATCCCTCGCATCCTCGGCACCGGAGGGCCTGCCGATGAACCACACTGCCGTTGCGCCTCGCGTCATCGAGTATCCCGGCTCCGACGGCCAGCCGATGGCTGAAACCCCGGTCCATCGCGACGTGATGATCGATGCGATCCAGATCCTCACGAGACACTTCGCCGAGCGGTCGGACGTGTACGTGAGCGGCAACATGCTGATGTACTACGAGGAGGGCAATCCACGGAAGTCCGTGGCGCCCGACGTGTTCGTGGTGATGGGGGCGAGCAGGGACAAGGATCGCGACACGTATCTGCTGTGGCGTGAGCCGAAGGCACCGGACTTCGTGCTGGAGGTCACGTCGAAGAGCACGCGGAGGAACGACCTAGTCACCAAACGCGCACTGTACGAGTCGCTGGGGGTGACCGAGTACTTCATGTTCGACCCGCGGGCGGAGTATCTGGATCCCCCGCTTCAGGGGTTCGGACTGCATCGCGGTCGATACGAATCGTTGGAGGTCGCGCGATTGCCGGACGGTGCACCAGCTCTGCACAGCAAGGCGCTGGGGTTGTTTCTCCACGTGCGGGGGGCGGCGCTGCGACTGTACGACCCGGCGGTCGGCGAGCACCTTCTCACGCCCATGGAGGAAGCCTCGGCTCGGGAAGAGGCCGAGACTCGCGCCGAACGGGGAGCCTCAGCCCTCCGGGACGTCGAAGCCGAAAATGCCAGGCTGCGGGCCCGCATCCACGAGCTCGAGCGCTCGGTGCGGGGACCGGAGCCGCCGCGGTCCTGAACGGGCAGTGGAGGCGTGTCGCCTCCGCCACGACCGGAGTGATTCGGCCGAGTTCGGCTCAACCCGCGTACCCGGGACATTCCCCGAGCCAATCTCGTACCCCTTGCCTCACTGTCGCGGGGTAGAATCCACGCGTTGCCGTTCAGGCGGCACCGCGTGCGCTTCAGACCGGAGGCGTGCGTCGCATCCTCATCGCCGACGCTCATGCGACATTGCCATTTCCCGGAGACCCGAACATGGATGCCAAGACGAGAATCGCCCTCGGCGACCTCGCGCTCTTCCGCCAGCAGTGCTACGTGAACGGCGAATGGATCGATGCGAACGGCGGCGGTGCGATCGAGGTCGACAACCCGGCGACCGGCGAGACCATCGGTACCGTGCCCGCCCTCGGTGCGGAGGAGACCCGCGCCGCGATCGAGGCGGCGGACACGGCCTGGGCCGGATGGCGTTCTCGCCCCGCGAAGGAGCGCGCGAACCTGATGCGGCGGTGGTTCGATCTGATGATGGCGAATCAGGAAGACCTCGCGGTGCTGATGACGAGCGAGCAGGGCAAGCCGCTGGCCGAGTCCCGCGGCGAGATCGCCTACGCGGCGTCGTTCGTGGAGTGGTTCGCGGAGGAAGGAAAGCGCGTCTACGGCGACGTCATCAACCACCCGCTGCCCGGCAAGCGAATCGTGGTGCTGAAACAGCCGATCGGTGTGGTCGCTTCGATTACCCCGTGGAACTTCCCGGCCGCGATGATCACCCGCAAATGCGCGCCGGCGCTCGCGGCGGGATGTCCGGTCGTCATCCGCCCCGCGTCGCAGACTCCGTTCTCGGCCCTCGCGCTCGCCGAGCTCGCCGACCGGGCCGGGATTCCTCCCGGCGTGGTCAACGTCATCACCGGTCCCTCCGGTCCGATGGGTGCCGAGCTCACCTCGAACCCGACGGTTCGCAAGCTCTCGTTCACCGGCTCCACCGAGGTCGGCAAGCTCCTGATGTCGCAGTGTGCCGCGACGGTGAAGAAGGTCAGTCTGGAGCTCGGTGGCAATGCACCGTTCATCGTCTTCGACGACGCGGACCTCGACGCCGCGGTCGCGGGGGCGATGGCTTCCAAGTACCGCAATGCGGGCCAGACCTGCGTGTGCGCCAATCGGATATTGGTCCAGGACGGGGTCTACGACGCGTTCGCCGAGAAGATGGCCGAGGCGGTCGGCGCTCTCAAGGTCGGCGACGGCCTGGAGGATGGTACGAATCAGGGACCGCTCATCGACATGCGTGCGGTCGAGAAGGTCGAGGAGCACATTGCGGACGCGACGTCGAAGGGCGCGAAAGTCGCCGCGGGCGGCGAGCGCCACTCGCTCGGCGGCAGCTTCTTCCAGCCTACCCTGCTCACCGGCGTCACCACCTCCATGGCGGTCGCGCGTGAGGAGACGTTCGGTCCGGTGGCGCCGCTGTTCCGCTTCTCGTCCGAGAACGAGGCGATTCGCATGGCCAACGACACCGAGTTCGGTCTCGCGGCGTACTTCTACAGCCGCGACGTCGGGCGCATCTGGCGCGTGTCCGAAGGCCTGGAATACGGCATCGTGGGAATCAACGAGGGCATCATCTCGAACGAAGTGGCGCCGTTCGGCGGTGTGAAGGAATCCGGCATCGGCCGCGAAGGCTCGAAGTACGGGATGGACGACTTCGTGGAGATCAAGTACCTCTGCATGGGCGGGATCGACGGCTAGGTTCATCGTGCGGCCGACTCGCCCGGATTCGGGCGAGCGGCACCCGGTCCGACACGGCCACGACCAGGCGCATCGAAATCCTCCAGAGTCCGCGCCTGCCAACCGACGTCGCGCCGCTGCCACCCGGGCCGAGTCGCAGGAACCCGGCATCCGGTCGGACCCCTCGTCGGTTTGCGGACGCAGGCACTGACAACGACCCGATGATCGGGCTGACGGCAGGAAACTCCGCGATGGAACTCGAGGGGGCAGGATGACCCGCACGGCGACCGGGCCCGCCCTTCGTCCCGCCGAATTCGTACCCCTCGTCGCCCTGCTGATGTCGCTGGTTGCGCTGGCAATCGACGCGATGCTGCCGGCACTGCCGGCGATCGGCCGCGACCTCGGTGCCCCGCGCCCGAACGACGTCCAGTTCGTCATCACGTCGCTGTTCCTGGGCCTCGGGCTCGGACAGATGCTGTTCGGCCCACTCTCCGACCGCATCGGACGCAAGCCCGCCATCCACGCCGGCCTCGCGCTGTTCATGGCGGGATGTCTCGTGTCCATCTTCGCCTCCACCTTCGAGGCGATGATCGCCGGGCGGTTCCTCCAGGGCATCGGAGTGGCGGGACCGCGCATCGTGACCATGGCCCTGGTGCGCGACCAGTACCAGGGGCGGCAGATGGCCCGGCTGATGTCATTCGCCATGGCCGTGTTCATCCTGGTCCCCACCGTCGCGCCGGCCCTCGGACAGGCAATCCTCTGGCTGGGGGGCTGGCGCACCATCTTCACCACCTTCTTCGCCATCGCCGCGATTGCCTTCGCGTGGTTCACGCTCCGCCAGCCGGAAACCCTTCCCGCCGAGCGCCGCCGGTCATTCTCGCCGCGAGCCATCGGTCGGGCCGTGGGCGAGATTCTGCGAATCCGAACCGCACTCGGATACACCCTCGCGACGGGGTTCGTGTTCGCGCCCTTCGTCGCCTATCTGAGCTCGGCTCAGCAGATATTCCAGGACGCCTACGGCACCGGCGTACTCTTCCCGGTCTATTTCGGAGTACTGGCGCTCGCCATCGGGGGCGCGTCGCTGATGAACGGCCGCCTCGTGATGAAGCACGGGATGCGTCGGCTCTCGAGCTTCGCGGCGGTGTCGATCACGGTGATTTCGCTCGTCGCGTGGGCAGGCGCCTTCGCCTTCGGTGGACTTCCTCCGCTGTGGCTCTTCATGGCCTATCTCCTGGCCGTGTTTCTGTGCATCGGGCTCCTGTTCGGGAACCTCAATGCACTGGCGATGGAACCTCTGGGCCACATCGCCGGCGTGGGAGCGGCGGTGGTCGCGTCGGTGTCGACCTTCATCTCGGTGCCTCTCGGAGCGCTGGTGGGTCAGAGCTTCGACGGCACCATGTACGCACAGATCGCGGCCTTCGCGGTTTTCGGAGCGGCGACTTTTGCCGCCATGCGGTGGGCTGCGGCAGGGACAACCGGATCGAACAGTTGAGAGGGTCGCTGCGCATGGCGCATGATCACCGGGGAACCGGGACACGAATGCGAGGCAGGCAATGACCGATCACGTCATCGATACCTTCGAGGAGCTGCGAAGCAGCTACGGCGAGCCGAGTGAACGCGCCGCGAAGAAGACGCTCGATCGTCTGGACGGGCATTGCCGGCGGTTCATAGAGCTCTCGCCGTTCCTGGTCCTTGCCACGGCGGGGGCGGATGGTCGGGTCGATTGCTCGCCGCGCGGCGATCCCCCGGGATTCGTCGATGTCCTCGACGATCGCACCGTGCTCCTGCCCGACCGTCCCGGCAACAACCGCGTGGACTCGCTGGGGAACGTTCTCGAGAACCCTCACGTGGGACTGCTGTTCATGATTCCGGGTGTCAACGAGACGCTCCGGCTGAACGGCCGAGCCACGCTGACCACCGACCCGACGCGGCTCGGGCCACTGTCGGTGAAGGGGCGGGCGCCGCGCAGCGGTCTCCTGGTGGAAGTGGAAGAGGTCTTCCTTCACTGCACCAAGGCGTTCGTCCGCTCTCACCTGTGGGCGGAGGAGTCACGCGTGGACCGCAGGTCCGTCCTCCCATCATTCGGACAGATGCTCGCCGATCATGTCGGCCTGCCGGACGGCGAGGCGCTCGAAAGGGAAGTCCAGGACCGAATTCGAAAGACGCTGTATTGACCACACCCGCAGGATGCAGTGGTCCGGCGCCGGCGGGTGAACGGTAGCTGCGAAATGAGGCACTACGTGTACAGTGCCTCACTGGCCCTCCGGTCCTGAAATCCGGCCGATCGGGCCGGTTTTCGTCCAGCGACGGGGATGATCTCCGCGCCCCACGGTATCCTGCTTTGCGATTCGCGTCGGCGAATGGTCAAGCAGGCCACTGTACGCACCCCTCAGGACCAGAGTTCGCCCAGTCTGAGGTGATCGCATCGAACGGACGGGTGCTCACCGGCTCGTCGTCCTGCACGCTCGCAATCTGCAGCCATTGCCCATCGTGCAGTTCAAAGGCTTCCAGCGCGCGCTCCAGCGGGTCGAATCGATGTTACGAATGCTCTCGACGTCCGTTTTCATCTGGGCCATAGTGTGGCTCATGCACCACGTACGCTCGCCAAGGAGGCTCCCATGAACACGGTTGTCCGAGCCCGCATCGATCAGGCCACCAAGGACGAAGCCACCGTGATCCTGGACACTATCGGCCTCACCGTTTCCGATGCCTTCCGGCTGATGATGCGGCGCATCGTCGCCGAAAAGCGACTTCCGTTCGATCCACTCGTACCCAACGCCACCACGCTTGCTGCGATTGACGACGCCAACCGCGGGGACCTCGACACCGTCGACTCCATCGAGGAAATGTTCGCTACCCTGCGCGACGGTCGTGACGACGACTAGAACGATCCGGCTGACCCGTCAGTTCAAGCGCGATTACCGCCGAGAACGCAAAGGACGGCACCGAAAGACTCTCGATGCCGTCCTCGGCGCCATCGTACAAGCGCTCGCCGCCGACCAGCCGCCGGATCCCCGACACCGCGACCACGCCCTGGCTGGAGCCTGGCAAGGCTGCCGCGACTGTCACCTCAGGCCCGATCTTGTACTCATCTACCGCAAGCGCGGCTCCGATGTCCTCGAACTCATCCGTCTTGGTTCGCACGGCGAACTGGCTCTGTAGCCGGAGACCCGCCATGAGCGAAACCACCAGATTGATCCTCTCCATCACCCAGATCGGGGGCGTCCTCGCGACAATCTGAGTGGTGGACAGGACGTTGCGATCGTGGGTGAACCAGCAAGGTGCTGCGCCGTGGATGTGGCGGCGCTGGACGGAGACGGATGAACGGCTCGCGGACCGGGCCGTTGCGGAATGGAACGCACGACCGCGAGAGTAGCGGCGTGTGTCCACCGTGAAGCGATACTCCTTGGAACTGCGGCTCGTCGGAGTCCTGCCGGTAGAACTTGCGCAGCCAACCCTTCTCCGGGCTCGCCCAGTCGTTGAGGTAGTCGAGCGCGGACCCCGGAAATGCGTCGACCCCAAGGCGCTCGCTCAGCGCGTACAAATCGTCCTCCAACGCCTCCACCAAGTCACTCCGCTCGAGTACTCGCCGATCGGGGACGATGAACACCCTGTTGAGAGAGCTCGCGACGAGCGCCGCGTGATCGGAGCGGAGCAATCGCCAGGCCGGATGGCCCTGGCGCAGTTGGTCCGGAGTGTCGTGGTCGAGAGTCACCGGACGGAACCGAGTGTCGTCCGCCGCTGCCGTGCATCGGCATCCGACGCCGCATCACACATGCATTTCCGCCGCTGCCGCGCTCCGCCCGGCTTGCCGGTAGATGGCCGGGGTCCGTCGGAATGTCCGACGATCAGCGCGCAAGACCCCGGAAAGCCATTCAGCCGCCGAACAACCTCTTGAGCCAGCCGAAGAAGCCTCCGCCGCCCTGTTCGGGGGCGGCTGGCCGCGATGCCGGTGCCGGCCGGCTGGGGGCGGGCTGGGGAGCTTCTGCCGAACTGCTGTCGGTTGGCGTTTCGGGAGCGGCGGCAGCAGGAGCCGCCGGCTCGCCAGTTCGGCTTGCCGCTACGCCCGGTCGGGCTGCCTCCTGCATCTGCTCATAGTGGCGGCGCAAGACGGAATCCGTCGGCACCAGGCGGGCTGCCTCCTGCATCTGCTCGTGGTGTCTGCGCAGAACAGAATCTGTCGGTGCTGTGCTCATAACCGACTCCTTGGTGGAAGGCGCGTCACGCATTGTAGCGAAAACGCCATCGGAATCATCCGCATACCCAAACGCTGATTCTCGATGGTCGCAGGCGTGAAGTCATCCGGACGGTCCCGCTTCCACCACTCACGTGCCGGACTCGCATTCGCCGATGGACCTGTCCCGGCCCTCGTCCCAATCACCGTCGGTGGTCGGCAAACACACCGGCCGCGGTCCCCGGTACGCCCGACTCCGACGAAACGATCGCGCTGACTCATGGTGTACCCTCACGCGCGCCTCGCTGGATCCGCGGCCGTCGCGACCGGCCCCCGGGACGACCATGCCCCATACAGAGACGTTCCTCCCCGGTCTCATCGCCCTTGCCGCGGCCGCAGCGTTCGGGAGTTCCGGGGTCGCTTCCAAACGCGGTCTCGCCCACATCGAGGCGTTGACCGGGACAATCGTCACGGTAGGCACCTGCTTCGTCGTCTATCTGCTCGCCGCGCCCTTCTGGATGCGCACCGACGACTGGTTTACGGCCGGTTTCTGGATTTTCGTCGTCACCGGCATCATGCAGCCCGCACTCTCCATGTACTTCGCGAACGAGGCGTTCAGCCGGGCCGGCGCAACCGTCGTGGCGACGTTCACCGGCACCACGCCGTTGTTCGCGGCCGCGCTCGCGATCGGCTTTCTCGGCGAACGGCTCACGCTCGCGATTGCAGCCGGCACGATGTTCACCGTGCTCGGCATCACGACCCTGGCCTGGATGCCGGGCACGAGAGGATCGAGATTGGCCACGGGCGGAAGCGGAATTGCCGCCGCCCTCCTCTTCGCAACCGGCACCGCCGCGATCCGGGGCATCAACCACGTAATCGGCAAGATCGGTATCGATCTCCTGCCCAATCCCTTCATGGCCGGGTTCTGCAGTTTCGCGGTGTCGTTTGTGATCCTCACCGCCGTATATCGCTGGCGACGTGGACGGTGGCCGGGCAAGCTCCCGCGCCCGGGCCTGATCTGTTTCGTCGTCACCGGGCTCTGCGTCGCACTGGGCATCGGTCTTCTGTACACGGCCTTGCTGGTAGGCACGGTGACCGTGGTGGCACCGATCGTGGCCTCTTTCCCGGTCTTCACCCTGCTCGTGGCCGCGCTCGTCGGCGACGAGCGGATCACCGGGAAGGTACTTGCCGGGGTCGCTCTGGTCGTCGTGGGTGTAGGGGTGATCAGCGCGTCCGTCCGTTGACGTTCGCCGTCTTGCCCGGACCCGCAACGATCGGATCCGCGGCGTCCCGAATCACGAATTCGCACTCCATGCGTCCGTGACGGCGCGGTAAGATGCCGCTCCCGAACGTCTCCGGAGCCGTGCCGTGATCGTCGAGCAGATCTGGACCGCCAACGCCTACCGCAACTTCAACTACCTGATCGCGTGCCCGGAGACCGGCGAGGCGGTTGCCGTCGATCCGCTCGATCACCGCAAGTGCCTCGCCGCGGCGAAGGCGCAGGGGTTCGAGATCACGCAGATTCTCAACACCCACGAACACGGCGACCACATCGGCGGGAACGGCCCCATGGTCGAGGCGACGGGCGCGAAGATCCTGGCTCACGCGAACGCGGGCCCGCGCATCCCGAACATGGACGAGGGGCTCGAGGCCGGAGATGTGGTCAGGGTCGGCCGCACCGTCGAGCTCGAAGCGCTCGACACGCCGGGCCACACGATGAGCCACGTGTGCCTGCTCTCACACACCGACACCCCCGCGCTGTTCTGCGGCGACACGCTCTTCAACGCCGGAGCCGGCAACTGCCACAATGGCGGCCACCCGCACGAACTCTACCAGACCTTCGTTCGGCAACTGGCGAAGCTGCCGGACGCGACCCGCATCTATCCCGGACACGACTACTGGGAGAACAACCTCGGATTCACCCTCGACCGTGAGCCCGACAACACGACGGCCGCCGAACTGCTCGAGGAAATGAGCGAGCGCGACCCGAACGATGCGCTGATCTCGACGCTGGCGCTCGAGAAGGAGATCAACACGTTTTTCCGTCTCACCAATCCGAGCGTCATCGCGAAGTTGCTCGAGGCATTCCCCGATCTGTGCGAACCGCTCGATTCGAAGACCGTCTTCATCAAGCTGCGCGAGCTGAGAAACCGCTGGTGAGCGCCGGCTCATGACGGAAACGCCGGAGCCGGCGGTTCGGCGTCGAGTTCGTTGCGTTGCATCGCCGGTCTTCGCACCCGTGAGCAGGAACAGACGCCCCGCGTCAACCTGACCGCCGGACGCAGCTCGTGAACGCGCTCGAATCGCGACTCGGTGGCTGGGCCATCGCGGCACGGTGGCGGATCCTCGCCGCGACGCTGATCCTGGTCGGAGTCGCCGCGAGCGGCACGCTCTTTCTCGAGTTTTCCTCCGATCACCGCATCTACTTCTCGGAGGACAATCCGGAGCTCCTCGCCTACGAGGCGATGGAGAACACGTACGGGAAGAGCGGCAACGTCTTCTTCGTCATCGCGCCGGACGACCGCGACGCGACGTCGGCCCTCGCACTCGAGGCCACCGCCTGGCTCACCGAGCAGGCCTGGCAGATCCCGCACTCCACCCGCGTCGACTCCGTCACCAACTTCCAGCACACCACCGCGGACGGCGACGACATCCTGGTCCGCGAACTCGTGGACGAGGTTGCCCCCGGCGATGCCGGCGAGCGGTCGCGGATTCGCGCCATCGCCCTCGCCGAGCCCCGTCTCGCGGGGCGCCTCCTGGCCCGCGACGGCGGCGTCGGCGGCATCAACGTCACGGTGCAGATACCGAGTGGCGCCGAGCCGATCGAGGGACCTCTGGTCGTCCAGCACGCGCGCAGGCTCGCCGGCGAGGTTCGGACACGCTTCCCCGGCATCGATGTGCGCATTACCGGGCTCGTGCTCTTCAACCAGACCCTCATGGAAGCATCGTTGGGGGATCTCAAGACGCTCGTCCCTGCGAGCTTCGCGGCGATGACGCTGATGCTCGTGCTGCTGATCCGGAGTTTCAGCGGGACGTTCGCGATCATGCTCGTCGTCGCGCTGTCGGTCATGACCTCGGTGGGCATCGGTGGCTGGGTCGGGCTCCCGATGACCTCGGCATCCGCCATCGCGCCGATCGTCGTGCTGACGGTCGCGGTCGCCAACTGCGTCCATGTCTTTTCGACTCTTGTACACGGCATGCAGGCCGACGCCTCCCGCACGCTCGCGGATCGAGGCAGCGGCGCGCTGTTGCGGCGTACCCGGACCGGCGAGCTCAAGCGCGACGCGATCGTCGAGTCGGTGCGGGTGAACCTTCAGCCGGTCTTCCTCGCGTGCCTGACCACCACGCTCGGCTTCCTGAGCATGAACTTCTCCGAGGTGCCGCCGTTTCGCCAGCTCGGCACATTCGTCGCGATCGGAGTCGGCGCGGCGTTCCTGCTCTCGGTGACCTTCCTGCCGGCGCTGCTCTCCCTGCTTCCGATTCGGGTACGCGCGACCGGGCATCGCCACGATGCGGCGATGGTTGCGCTCGGGGAGTTCGTGGTGCGCCGGCGCCGAGCGCTGCTGTGGGGGGGCGGGCTGATCGCCGCGGCGCTCGTCGCGTCGATACCGCGCAACGAGCTGAACGACGTCTTCCTGCACTACTTCGACGAGAGCATCGAGTTCCGGCGCGACGCGGATTTCACCGTCGAGCACCTCACCGGCCTGTACACGATGGAGTATTCGCTCCCATCGGGCGGGCCGGGGGGCATCAGCGACCCCGCCTACCTCGCCGACGTCGCGGCGTTCGCCGAGTGGTACGCGGAGCAGCCGGAGACGATCCACGTCAACGTCATCACCGACACGTTCCGGCGGCTCAACATGAGCATGCACGGCGACGACCCGGCCGAGTACCGGCTGCCCGCGAGCCGGGAGCTCGCCGCCCAGTACCTGCTCCTCTACGAGATGTCGCTTCCCTACGGCCTCGACCTCAACAACCAGATCGACGTCGACAAGTCCGCGACCCGGATGACGGTGTCGACGCAGACGCTCTCATCGAACGAAGTCCTGGCTCTCGATCGACGCGCAATGCGGTGGCTTGCGGATCACGCGCCCAACATCGCCCGTCCCGAGAGCTCCGGCACCACGCTGATGTTTGCGTATCTGGGGCGGCGAAACATCATCTCGATGCTCGTCGGGACCACGGTCGCTCTCGTCGGAATCTCCTTCGTCCTCATCTTCGCGCTGCGTTCCCTCAAGCTCGGACTCGCGAGCCTCCTCCCGAACCTGATCCCCGGCGCACTGGGGTTCGGGATCTGGGGGCTGGCGGTGGGCGAGGTGGGGTTGTCCCTGTCGGTGGTCACCACGATGACACTGGGCATCGTGGTCGACGACACGGTGCACTTCCTCAGCAAGTACCGGCGCGCCCGGCGCGAGCTCGGTTTCGCGTCTCCCGACGCGGTGCGCATCGCGTTTCGCACCGTGGGCCGCGCCCTGCTCACGACCTCCCTGGTACTCGTGGCGGGCTTCGTCGTGGTGAGTCTCTCCAACTTCGAGCTCAATGCCGGAATGGGCAAGCTCACCGCCCTCGTCATCGCCCTGGCGCTGGCGGCCGATTTCTTTCTGCTGCCCCCGCTGCTGATGAAGGTCGAAGGCGATCGTCGCGACGACACGACCGGCGACCGGGCGGCACACGCCTGAGGCGGGGCCGACCGCGCGCAAGTTTCCCTCGGACCACCCGGGAGCGGCAGGTCCGTGGAAGGGCGGATACCAGGTGATACACTCGAATTGCGTTCATCCGGCAGCATTTCGGCATGAATCTGGAATCACTGTCATCGCTCGCGATGCGGCGTCGATGGCTGACAATCCTGGTCACCGTGCTCGTCATGATGGCTCTTGCCGCCGGTGCCCGTCACATCGTCGAAGTGGACGTCGACGTTCGAAACCATTTCGGCAACGACGACCCGCACATCGTCGCGCTCGAACACCTTGAAGCGACCTACGCCCTTTCCGATGCCGCGCTCGTCGCCGTGGCACCCCGCAACGGCAACGTTTTTTCTCCGCAAGCACTCGTTGCCATAGAAGAGCTCACCGAGCAGCTCTGGCGAACACCGTATGTGACCCGCGTCGACTCCATGGCGAACCATTCGCACAGTGAAGGCCTGGAGGACGAACTCATTGTCGAGCCCCTGTTCGACGACGCCGGCTCCCTGACCGACGAAGACGTGGAACGAATCCGGAGAATCTCTCTCGCGACGGAGGAGATCGCCGGGCGCTTCGTTTCCCGGGACGGTCGTGTTGCCGGGCTGGTCGTCAGCGTTGCGCTTCCCGAGAACCGGCAACTGGGCAAGCAGGAGGTGACGGATTTCCTCCACGCCGCCGCTGCCAGGGCCCGGGAGGAGCATTCGACCATCGACTATCACCTTACCGGAGAAATCGTCCTCAACCGTGCCATGCGCGACGCGATTGACGAGGAAATGCGAGTTCTCGCGCCCATTGCGCTCGGGACCATGCTGCTCGTCGCCGTGGTGCTGCTGCGTTCCATTTGGGCTACCGTCGCGATCGTCGTGATGCTGGTGGCCGTCATCCTGTCCTCGCTCGGCTTCACGGGCTGGACCGGCATGAAGCTGTTCGGGGAGAGCGGCGCGGCGCTGTTCGTCCTGATGGCGGTCACCGTCGCACACTCGGTGCACGTCATCGAAGCAATGATGGCGGGCATGGGCCGCGGAATGGATCGCAAGGAAGCCGCCATGCATTCCATGGAAGTCAACGTGTGGCCGGTCTTCCTCACTTCGCTCACGACCGCGATCGGCTTCCTCAGTCTGAACTTTGCGGACATGCCGCCGTTCCGCGTCATGGGCAACATGGTGGCGTTCGGCGCGCTGTGCGCCTTCGTCTACTCCGTGACGCTCCTGCCGGCATTCCTGTCGGTCGTGCCCATTCGCGCCCGGCCGGCGAGTGAGGGAAAGCCAGATTTCTTCGACGTGTTCGGGCGATTCGTCGTCTCCCACCACACCACCCTGCTGTGGTCGTTCGGCGTTGCGATCATCGTGCTGATCGCCGGACTGTCTCGAATCGAGCTCAAGGAGAACTGGCTGGAGCATCTCGACGAGAGTTACGAGTTTCGTCGGTCCACGGACTTCATCAGCGAGAATTTCACTGGAGTGGAGACGTACGAGTACTCGCTCGACTCCGCACGGGAAGGCGGCGTCACGGACATCGACTACCTGGCCAGGGTGGATGCCTTCGCGCAGTGGTACCGAACACAGCCGGAAGTCGCTCACGTATTCGCCATCACCGACATCATGAAGCGCCTGAACAAGAACCTTCACGGCGACGATCCCGATTTCCACGTCCTTCCGGATGATTCCGACCTCGCCGCACAGTACCTGCTGCTCTACGAGTTCTCGCTTCCGGTCGGTCGGGACCTCAACAATCTCATCGACGTGGAACGATCATCGACGCGGGTAACGGTCGTGCTGAAAAGCCTGTCCACCAGCGAGAAGATCGCGCTCGACGGCCGCGCGCAGGCATGGTTGCGCGAAAATGCCCCCGATCTGGAGACCGGGGCCACCGGAGTCGCGGTGGTCGGGGCCCGTTCGATTCAGAGGAACATCGAAGGCATGTTGCTCGGCACCGCCGTGGCGATGGCCATCGTGTCCCTGCTCCTTCTGTTCGTGTTCAGAAGCGTACGTCTCGGTCTGATCAGCCTGATTCCCAACTTCGTTCCAGCCGCCATGGCGATGGGACTGTGGGGGTACGTGGTCGGCGAGGTCGGAGTTGCGGCGGCGGTCGTCACCGCCATCGCCTTCGGGATCATCGTGGACGACACGATTCACTTCATGACCAAGTATGTCCGCGCCAGAAGGAGCGGGTTGTTGCCGTCGGAGTCCGTTCAGTCCGCCTTTCGCCTGGTGGGCAAGGCGCTGGTCGTGACGACCGTGGTGTTCGGGCTGGGGTTCATGGTGTTCGGAGCGTCGGGGATGGAGACGAACCAGGCGCTCGGTCTGCTGGTGGGAATGACCGTCATCCTCGCGCTGGTCGCGGACTTCCTGTTTCTTCCGCCACTGCTCATGGTGCTCGACGGGACCAGGGAGACGACGCGGGAGATCAGGGAACGCCTGAGTCGCTCGAACGGATAGAATGGGTCTCGCATGCTCCCGAACGCTCGCTGCGCCGGAGCTGCCATTCGCAGGGCTGTCCCGGTCATGGCGAAAGAAGTGACACGTACCCGTCGCGGCTCCGGCTCCGCCGGCGAATGTCCGGTGTTCGGGCTCTTCTGACGGTTGCCGACAGGAGGAAACGATGGCTCGCGTCTCTGTGTTCGATCCCGGGGTCGTGTTGTCCGCAATCCTTCTCGGTCTCCTTGCGTGGACGGTCGAACCGCCGATCGGCCGCGCCGCCGAGAGTGCCGAGGAAGCCGGGCTCAGGATTGCGACCGAAGCCCGGGAACGTCAGAAGGGCTACGGGAACTTCACGGCGAACCTGACCATGATCCTGCGCAACAAGCAGGGAAAGGAGAGCCGGCGCGAGCTTCGGCTGCGGGTCATCGAGACCGAGAGGGGCGGAGACCGCACGATGTTCGTGTTCGACCGCCCGCGCGACGTCAAGGGAACCGCATTTCTCGTCCACGCCCACAAGCACGATCCGGACGAGCAGTGGCTCTACCTCCCTGCCCTGAAGCGCGTCAAGCGCATCAGCTCGTCGAAACAGTCCGGCTCCTTCATGGGTAGCGAGTTCTCGTACGAGGACATGGGCGCCACCGAGGTCGAGAAGTATTCCCACGAGCTCCTGCGCAGCGAGCCGTGCGGCGATCTCGAGTGCACGGTTTCCGAGCGTATCCCGGTCGGCCCGGATTCGGGGTATTCCCGCCAACTGGTCTGGCTCGACGGCGAGGGGCTGCGCACGATGCAGGTGCAGTACTTCGACCGCGGGGACACGCACCTCAAGACGCTGGTCGCGGAGGACTTCGAGAAGTACCTGGCTCGCTACTGGCGGGCCGGCAAGCTGACGATGACGAACCACCTCACGGGGAAGAGCACCGTGCTGCTGTGGTCGGACTACGAGTTCGGGACCGATCTGGACCTCGACGACTTTACCCGGACCGCCCTGAAGCGGGCACGGTAGAGTCAGGCAAATTCGGCCGGCGACGACGGGCGGCAATTGCCCGACGTCCGCCCATGGTCGGCACGAGCGGCGGTCATGGAGGGCATGGCTGATGGAGTCTGCTACCGAAAGCCCGGCCACCCAACCGCTCAGCTTGCCTGAAGAGCTCATCCTGATGCTCCTCAACGAGCAGATCGGGTACTTCCATCAGGTGCCCGGCTGGGCACTGAACTGCGCCGTCGTTGGTGCAGTACTTGCCGAGCTCTCCCTCCTGTCGCGCATCGACACGGACATGGAATCACTGGTCCTCATCGACCGGACAGGCACGGGCAATCCCGCCCTGGATCCCATTCTCGGGCACATCGCGGACGAACCGGTTCAAAGAAATGTCCAATACTGGATCGAACGGCTCGTCCCCCATGCAGATGCAGTCATTGACCTGACACTGAATCGACTGGTCGATCTGAAGATCCTGGAGTACCACGACGGTGAGTTCTGGACGCTGGCTCCCGTCACGTGGCACACGGACGCGCGTGGAATCTCCGTGGAAGACACTGCGGACGAATTCATCAAGACGCGCATCACCAAAGTGCTGTTCTTCGATGCGATTCCGGACCCGAGAGACATCATCATCATCTGTCTCGTCGATACGTGTGATGTCTTTCGCTTCATTTTCGATATGGATGACGAGACGGAAGGACGCATCAAGTCCATCTGCAAGATGGACTTGATTGGCAGATCGATTGGCGAGGCGGTCGCCCACAACCTCGCCGGTCCGCTGCTTCGACGTTCCACCCTGGCCAAGCAAGTTCCCCGCGTGTCGCTGCGCCGGCTGCTGCTCAATCCCCATGTGCGCGACGGCAACATACCTGCGCTTCTTGCCGACCTGGCAACAGAGTACGGACCGGTGTTCGAGATACGTCCACCGTTGGCCAAGCCGATGACGATCCTGGCTGGGCCACGGGCGAACCATTGGGCGCACCGCCACGGGAGAAGATATCTCAGAGCGAGGGACTATTTTTCGGACTTCGAGAAAGTCTATGGTGCGTCGGGGGTTCTGCCTTCTCTGGATGGCGCCGATCACTTTCGGCTCCGCAAGGCCATGGCACCTGCGTATTCGCGAAAGAGACTGGAGGGTCAGCTCGACCAGGTCTACCGGCACGCACGCAAGTTCATGGCGCAGTGGACGGTCGGCGCATCCCTCCCGGCAAGGAGCACGTGCCGACGAATGATCAACGCGCAGATTTCTCCCCTCTCCGTCAGTGTCGATTCGCAGGATCTGTTCGACGACATGATGAGCTACAAGGAGCGCGCGCTCGTCACCCACATCATCAGAGCCCTGCCCAAGTTCATGCTGAGTACCCCCGGGATGAAGCGCCGGGCGAGCGCCGTGGACAAGTTGCTCGAACGGGTTCAGAGTGTCCACACCACCGCGCAACGGTCGGGCTGTCCGAGAAACCTTGCCGATGACCTGCTGAGCCTGCACGCAAGCGACCCGCAACTGGTTCCGGAGTCCAATCTGCGTTTCGCGCTGTCGGCGGCGCTGATTGCCAGTGTGTACCTCGGGGACGCCTTCAGCTTCGCGGTGTACGCCATGGCGTCGCAGCCCGCGCTCCACGAAAGAATCCGAGGCGAGGCGGACGCACTGTTCGGCAACGCAGACCCGAGCGGCGAGGCCTTCTCGCCATCGGCCATCAACGTCACGCAACGCTTCCTGCTCGAGTGTCTGCGCATGTATCCGATCGTCCCGGTGTCCATGCGAGACGTGATGAATTCATGCGCGGTCGAAGGCTACGAGCTGCCGGTGGGAGCGCGTATCCTGATTGCCCAGACGGCTTCGCATTACATGGACGACGTGTTCCCGAGCCCATTCGTCTTCGATATCGACCGCTACTCACCTCCGCGCAACGAGCACCAGGGCCCCGGGTACGCGCCCTACGGACTGGGCACGCACATGTGTCTCGGACTACGGTGGATGGAACTGCAGCTTGCGGTCAACGTGCTGATGGTGGCGCACTACTTCACCCTGGAAGTGTCTCCGGGGAACTACAGGCTGCGGTTCAGTCCGCTTCCCTCGATGAAGCCGGACAGGAAGCTGAAATTCCGCATTGTCGAGAAGAGGCGTGAACTGCCCGCTTGACGCGCGGTGTCCTGCGCGGTGCGCGACCGCGTTGTCCGGGTGAGCCATGCGAACGGGTCACATGGAGCGATTCGACACCTCCCCGCTTCCCCCGTTTCCCGAAGGCTGGTACTTCGTCGCCGGACGTCGGGCGATTCTGAAGTTGCGCAGGGGGGAGACCCACGCGGCGGGCGCACGAGTCCTCTCGCCTCGACGTCGACTTGCCGATTCGTGTGGGCGGCTGCGAACCGGTGACGTCGTGGGGTGCGTCAGTGCACCCGAAATTTCTCCGGCAGAGGTAGTAAACTGCGGCCAACGGCACCCGCCCCGTACGTGACGCTCCAAGGAGACTCCAAATGAAGGCGCTGCTGCCTCTCGTGTTGCTTGCCATCTCGCTCGCGCCCGGGGCACACGCGGAATCGTCACATGACAAGGGCCTCGCGATTGTCGAGGAGATGGACCGCCGCGACCGTGGATGGAAAGACCAGCGCGCCAACCTGGTCATGACGCTGCGCAACCGGCAGGGACAGGAGAGCCGCCGTGAGCTTCGCATCAGCACCCTCGAGGTGGAGGGCGACGGCGACAAGAGTCTTACCGTGTTCGACACCCCGCGCGATGTGAAGGGAACCGCCTTTCTGAGCCACACCCACGCCACGAAGCCCGACGACCAGTGGCTCTACCTGCCGGCGCTGAAGCGAGTCAAGCGGATCGCGTCCCGCAACAAGTCCGGGTCGTTCATGGGCAGCGAGTTCGCCTATGAGGATCTCTCGTCGCAGGAAGTCGAGAAATACACCTACAAGTGGCTGCGCGACGAGGTGCTCGACGGGAAGAACACAATGGTCGTGGAGTACTACCCGACGTACGAGAATTCCGGATACACGCGCCAGGTCGTGTGGATCGACAGCGAGATATGGAAAGTCGTCAGGACCGAGTTCCACGATCGCAAGAATGCGCTGCTCAAGACGCTCACGATCCGAGACTACCACCGGTATGCCGACAGTTTCTGGCGCGCCGGCGCAATGCACGTCGTGAACCACCAGACCGGCAAGAGCACCGATATCCAGTGGAGCGACTACCAGTTCGATACCGGGCTCGGCGAACGTGACTTCGACCGCAGTGCGCTCAAGCGGATGCGCTGAGGCGGTTGCGTCAGTTCGGCGGCACTCGGACGAACCACACCGGTAACGAGTCCTTTGGTGATCAAATGCATCCGGACGATGTTTGCGGCAGCACCGCTGCTCGCGCTCGCAGCACCGCTCGACGCGTGGGAGTGGAGCGGTCGCGTGGAGCTCGAGTCGCGCGGCTTCCTGCAGGCGCCGGCGTTTGCGCGCCAGACTCGCCACGGTCTTTCGCTCGCATTGCAGCCCGAGCTGTATCACACCTTCGACGACGACCGGCAGAGCCTGCTGTTCACTCCGTTCCTGCGTCTCGATTCGGCCGACGATCGGCGCTCGCACTTCGATGTCCGGGAGCTCGTGTACCAGCGGGTATTCGACGGGGCCGAGCTTCGCGCCGGAATCGGGCGCGTATTCTGGGGTGTCACGGAGTCCTACCATCTCGTCGACGTCATCAACCAGACGGATCTCGTGGAGAATGTCGACCGCAAGGACAAGCTCGGTCAGCCGCTCGTGAATTTCACTCTCGTCCGCGACTGGGGTGCGCTCGATCTCTTCGTCCTGCCGGGGTTTCGCGAGCGGACGTTTCCGGGACGCGAAGGGCGACTGCGCTCCGAACCGTTCGTCGACACCGATCGAGCCACGTACGAATCGGGAGCAGGGCGGGATCGAATCGACTACGCGGTACGGTGGTCGCACGCGATTGGAGATTTCGACATCGGTGTCGCGCACTTCCACGGCACGAGCCGGGAACCCTTGCTGCTACCCGAGTGCGCCACGGCTTCATGCAATCCGGTGACGGGTCAGGGACTCGTGCTCGCGCCCCGCTACGAGGTGGTACGTCGCACGTCGCTCGACGTGCAGGCCACCAGGGACGCGATGCTCTGGAAGCTCGAGGCGCTGCACGAATCGAGGCAGGGAAACGCCTACGTCGCATGGATCGCCGGCTTGGAGCACACCTGGTACGGCTTCTTCGACAGCGACCTGGACCTCGGGCTGCTCGTCGAACATCTGTTCGACGGGCGCGGTGGCCACGCACCACAGCCGCTCGAGAACGATGTCTTTGCCGGCGTGCGTCTCGCATTGAACGACGAGGCGAGCACCGATCTGGTCACTGGAATCATCGTCGACGCCGAAGGGGACGCGACGACGCTCAACCTCGAGGCGTCGCGACGGATCGGCGATCTCTGGAAGGTCGAACTGCAGGCACTGATCTGGACCGGGGTCGATCCCGACGACTCCATATTTCCGCTGCAACGCGACGACTACGTACAACTCACGTTGTCGCGCTTCTGGTGAGCGGGGGACAGGTGCGGAACGGCAACCCGGAACCCGGCCCTTGCGAATCTCCCGCCGTCGATGCGCAAGAGTCGAGGCTGCGCGCGTGGTCGAGCTGGAGCGAAATCTCCGTGAAGCGAAATCCGTGGTTCTCGAAATCGGGCGGCCTGCGGGGCCGCAAGCGAGCGCCGCAGCCGCTCGCCCAATCTGCCGGCACCAGACGGTAGCCAATGCGGACTGAGCGTCGCGCGGTTCTCGTCGTGGTCGACGGATTGCGCGCCGACCTTGTGAACGAAGCGTATACGCCGAGCCTGTATCGGCTCGCCACGTCTGCGTGCTGGTATCCCGATCACCGCTCGGTGTTTCCCTCCGCAACCCGGGTGAACTCCGCCTCGCTGGCGACCGGGTGCTTTCCCGGTTCCCACGGCCTGCACGGAAACGTGATCGCACTCGACGAGGGCGACGGCCTCGTGCCGGTCTCGGTGGGCCCGCCGACGTTTCGCGAACGGCTGCGCCGCGCGACGGGCCGCACCCTTCGCCGACCCACCCTGAGCGAGCGGCTCCGGGAACACGGCGCAGCGGGGAACTGGCTCAATTCCTCGGCAGGCGCCGCCCACATGCAGGATCCGGACGGGCACGGCCTGTTGCTGCACCGAAACGGCTCGCACCGGCCGGGGTTCGAGCCGGTGCACGGGCCGGAACATCTCGACGTCACGTACGACGCCGACGGCGACCGGGAGATCACGCGCCGATTCTGCGCCGCGCTCGACGCGCTCGACGCGCCGGACGGGTATGCCCTGCACGCCCTGTGGCTCTGCGAGCCCGACCACTCCCAGCACGTCATGGAACTCGGCTCAGGCGAGCATCACGCGCTGGTGAAGGAGGCGGACGCAAACGTCGCAGCGGTCGTCTCGGCAGTGACGCGAATGCGCGATCGCGGCGAGGAGGTGTTGCTCGTCGTCTGCTCGGACCACGGACACGAGACCGTCGACCAGGTCATTCCGGTCGAGTCGCTGATGGTGGCGGCGGGACTCAAGGCGAACGCCGAGTCGAACGACGTGGTGTTCGCATCGAGCGGCATGGGTGCGCTCGTCTACCTGTCGGACACCGCGCGGGCTCGGCGTGACGACGTGGTCGACTGGCTCGGGCGCCAGCCGTGGTGCGGTCCGGTGTTTGCGGGCCCCGGGCTGGCGGAGGTCGGGCAATGCGAGGATGGCGGTCTTGCCGTCGCGTTTTCGATGGCGCGTCGCGATACACCGAACCGATTCGGCGTCCCCGGCATCTCGCACGTGGCGGCGAGCCGATTTCCGGGCAGCGCGGCGCCCGGGCTCGGCGATCACGGCGGTCTCGGCCGCTACGAGACGAATGCGGTGCTCGTAGTCGACGACGGCTCCGGCAAGGCGTGTCGCATCGAGGCACGTACAAACGCCGTGGATGTCGCGCCCACCATCCTCGACTTTCTGGGGGTCACGCACGACGGCACCGATGGCCGACCGGTGCCACTGTCCTGACTCGCCCGCACATCCCGCCGAATCGCGGTGCAGGCACATCCATTCCCGCGCCCGCGATGATGAGGGAGCGTCGACGCCCGATCCAGAATTTCACGGTTTGCGCCGGGTCTACTCGGGTGCGGAGGGCTTTCGAGCAATCGCTTGAGCTCCTTCCCCATCCGAGGGTGGCCTCCGTTGGCCTGTACAAGCTTCAGGAACGTCTCCATCGCCCCCGCGAGATCGCCCGTTTCCGGCTCGAAGAACGTCGAGTCGCCGATCATCTCCCGGCTGTCGCTGCAGGCGGCTCGTGTGTTCTCTCGCCGGTCATGTGCTCGCTCCTCTTCGGCAGGTCGGGTGATGCTCAGAGATGATTCCTGAGCCCGAGATCATCGGGATATGGTGCCAGGTAGTGCTGCATCTCGACGTACCTGTCCGGGGCGCGCCGAAAGTGGTGGCGCAGGAACCTGATCGGAACCACCAGCGGGACTGCGCCGCTACGGTACTCGTCAATGATGTCGGCAAGAGCGCGGCGGTCGCCTTCATCGATGGAGCGCTTGAGGAATCCGGCGAGGTGTTGCAGGACGTTGGAATGACGCCGGCGGGTCGTCCGACGCCGCATCCCTTCCATGAATGTCGAGAGGTACTCCCGTTCAAGCCGGGTCGGGTCACTGCGTCCGGCGTCCGCGACAAGTCGACCGGCGGCACGATAGTGGACCTCGCTGTGCGCCAGCAACAGGAACTTGTGCTCGGTGTGGAACGCCACGAGACGTCCCGGCGCAAATCCGTGCGCCATCGCCCGAAGCCATCGGTCGTAGGCGAAGACGCGCTCGACGAAGCTCTCCCGCAACGGCGCGTCGTTCAGCCTGCCCTCTTCCTCGCAAGGCAGCAGCGGATGCGCCCGCATGACCGTGCGCGCGAACACACCCTGTCCCATGCGCGGCGACTTGCCCGGCGCGTCGTACACCTTGACCCGCGCCATGCCGCAACTCGGGGAGCCGCGCTTGAAGATGTATCCGCGCAACGCTCCCATCTCTCCGGCCACGCGATCCGCGACGGAAAGCAACGCGTCGGTGACGTCTGTCGAAGCATCCGCCACCCGCACCGCGCGAGGCGCCCCGGGATCACCGACGAGACGGATTGGAGGGCGGGGAACGCCGAGCCCCGCGAGCGCTTCGGGACACCAGGGAACGTACTCGAAGTAGCGTCCGAGCACGCCGGTGACGTAGCGGTCGTGCTTGTGTCCGCCGTCGTAGCGAACCGGCTCGCCGAGCAGACAACTGCTCACCCCAACGGGAATGCGCTCGGTCGTCTCGGTACGTGCCGTGAATTCGGCCGGGAATCTCACGGTGGCGAGCCCTCGCCCGTGCTCAGGACATCGGTCCAGGAAATGTTGTCGACTGAACCCGTGGGGAGCCTGTTTCTGCGGGACAGCGTCTTCGGCACGTGGCAAGTCAATTCCCGTCAGCGTCCTTGCTCGGACCGGCGGGCGATGAAGTCGATCTCGATTCGGGCCTCCCGCGCCAGCGCCGTCACACCGATACAGGTCCTCGCCGGCAGGCGATTCGATGGAAAGTACGACAGATAGACCGCGTTCATCCGCTCGTAGTCCTCCTCGAAGTGGGTAAGGAAGACACGGCCGGCCACCACGTGCTCCAGCCCCAGCCCGACACCCCCGAGCACGATGACGAGATTGTCCATCACCCGCCTGGTCTGGTCTTCGACGTCCGGCGGAAACGGTCGAGAGTCGTCGTCGGGGTGGTTCGGAATCTGTCCGGTGAGGAAGACCCAGCCGTCGGCCTCGACTGCGTGGCTGTACGGCGCAACCGGTCGTGCGCCGCCCGAAATCATGTGGAACAGGGGTAGTGTCATGGTCGTGATGATGGTTCCCGCGTCAGTGCGGCGAGTATATCCGGCACCCCGGCAGGCCCGAAATCCGGGAGGTTGCGATACCTTGGCATCGGAGTCGGGTACAAACCGCGTACAAATTGCGAGACTGCGTCGGCATGGCGTCGATCAGCGGATGACGATGAACAACTGCCCGTTGCCGCGCACGATGTTGAGCGCAAGCACCTGGCCGGCCTGATCGAACGCGCTTTCGAGCTCCTCGGCGTTGCGTACGCGACGCCGATTCACCGCGACGATGATGTCTCCGGGCCTGATGCCGTTGCGCGCCGCCGGCGAGCCGGGCTCCACTTGCGCGGCGAGCACACCCTCGATGCGGCCGTACGCCGAATCCCCCTGCTCCAGATCGCGGAGCATCGCTCCCTGGAGCGCGGGCGGAGCGTCCACTGCGCCAAGTGGCTCACCCGACGCTTCGCCGCCGACGCGAACGCTGAGCCGAACCCGGCTCTGCTCGCGCAGGACGTCAATCTCGATCTCCTCGCCGACCCGGACCAGCCCGATGAAATTCCTGAGCTCACGCGAACTCTCCACCTTCGTGCCGCCCACCGCGACGATGACGTCGCCGGCCTGAAGGCCCGCCGCCTCGGCCGGGGAGCGCTCCTGGACACGCGACACGAGCGCTCCCCGCTCGGTGTCGAGCTCGAGCGCTTCGGCGAGGTCCGGAGTGAGATCCTGAATGATCACCCCGATCTTCCCGCGCTGCATTTCGCCGTGCGCGGCGAGCTGCTGCATCACGGCCCCGGCGATGTTGACGGGCACCGCGAATCCGATACCCACGTTCCCGCCCGCCGGCCCGATGATTGCGGTGTTGATGCCGACCAGCTCGCCGTGCAGGTTGACGAGTGCACCGCCCGAGTTGCCCGGATTGATCGATGCATCGGTCTGGATGAAATCCTCGTATCCCTCGACGTTGATCCCGCTGCGTCCCAGCGCACTCACGATTCCGGACGTGACCGTCTGGCCGAGCCCGAACGGATTGCCGATGGCGATCACGAAGTCGCCCACCTCGAGCGCATCGCTGTCTCCGGCCTCGAGAGCCGTGAGACCGTCGGCCTCGATTCTGAGCAGCGCGATGTCCGTGCCGGCATCGCTGCCCAGGACCTCGGCTTCGAAGCGGCGGTTGTCCTTGAGGGTCACCGTCACCGAATCGGCCCTGGCGACCACGTGATGATTGGACAGCACGAAACCCCGGGCGGCGTCGACGATCACCCCGGATCCCGCGCTCTGCCGCCGTCGGGGAGGGGCATCGTCCGGCAGGTTGAAGAAGCGCCGAAAGAACGGATCACGCAGCAATGGATTGTGGCGCTGCGGGGCAATCGTCTCGACCGAGATGTTGACCACGGCGGGAGTGACCTTCTCGAGCAGCGGCGCGAGGGTCGGAACCCCGCCGCGCATTGGCAGTGGCGGCGTCGCCGCCTGCGAGGTGCTCGGCACCAGGATGGATGTCGCGACGACCACGACAGCCGCAATCCATCCCCTCGACCATGGTCCTTCTCGTACGTTCATCGAGTGCGTTCCCGTGAAATTCACCGGCACATGCGGCCGCGGCAGGAGCATTTCAATTGATCCGGGAACCCCTTTCACGCCGGTCGAGGGTTGAAATGCGCGGAGGTATCCCCATTGAGCATCTTCGCATCGGTCATGTCCGGACTCTCGGCGGTGCCGGTAACACGTTGCGCCGGTAGAGCGCACGGGAGGAGCGCCGAGCCCTCGGGCAGCGATGGACGAGGCATCATTGTGATGCTTGCACACGGAGTCTGGACGGGTACGCGGAACTTCGAATCCACCGCGGACGTCTTCAGGGCACCAGGTCCGCCTTCAAGGCGCAACGGAACACGTCCGCCGGTCCCGTCCCCATGAGCCGCACAACGCGGAGGAGTGACACCGCGCATGATCGAAATCAGCAACATCACGAAGCGGTTCGGAGCCCTGACCGCAGTCGACGACGTCTCGTTCAACGTCGGCCGGGGCGAGGTTCTCGGCTTCCTCGGACCGAACGGAGCGGGAAAGTCGACAACGATGAAGATGGTGACGGGCTTCCTGGCGCCGGACCACGGGACGATTCGAATCGGCGGAATGGACATCGCCGCCAATCCGGTGGAGGTCAAGCGCTGGATCGGCTACCTGCCGGAGGGGGCACCCCTGTACGGCGAGATGACGACCCGCGGGTTCCTGCAGTTCGTCGCGCAGATTCGAGGGTTCGGGGGTGCGGAGGCCAACCGCCGTATCGACTCCGTGGTGGAGAAGATCAGTCTGGAATCCGTCCTCCAGATGCCAATCGACACGCTGTCGAAGGGATTCAAGCGAAGGGTCGGACTCGCCCAGGCCATTCTCCACGACCCGCAAATCCTCGTCCTCGACGAGCCCACCGACGGCCTGGACCCGAACCAGAAGCACGAGGTGCGCGCTCTCATACGCGGCATGTCGGAGGAGAAGGTCATCGTCCTCTCCACGCACATCCTCGAAGAGGTGGACGCGGTGTGCACGCGGGCGACGATCATCGCGAACGGTCGGCTCGTGAGCGACGGCACCCCGGAAGCTCTGCTTCGCCGTTCGCGAACGCACAACGCACTCAAGCTCGCCCTCGCCATCACCGACCCGAACGGTGTCGTGGAGACGCTCACGGCGGTTCCCCAGGTGTCGAAGGCGGAAGTGACATCGCAGTCCGACGGCATTCTGGAGCTGCTGCTGCTTCCGTCCGGCAGTGCATCGCTCGCGGGCCCGGTCAGCGCCGCGGCGCACGCGCACGGGTGGCACGTGACCGAGATGCATGTCGAACGCGGACGCCTCGACGACGTGTTCAGGGCGATTACCACGGGAGCGGGGGACGCGAGCGATGAGTAATGTCCTGACAATCTGCAAGCGGGAGCTTTCCGGCTACTTCGGAACCCCGATCGCCTACGTCTTCCTCGCCATCTTCGTGTTCCTGAGCGGCATCTTCGCGTTCTACATCGGGAACTTCTTCGACGGCGGCCAGGCGGACCTCCAGTCCTTCTTCCAGTTCCATCCCTGGCTGTACCTGTTTCTCATTCCGGCCCTCGCGATGCGGCTGTGGGCGGAGGAGCGCCGGGCGGGAACCATCGAACTGCTGCTCACGCTCCCCGTGACCATGGTTCAGGCGGTGGTCGGGAAGTTCCTCGCGGCGTGGGTGTTCACCGCGCTTGCGCTGGTGCTCACCTTCCCGCTCTGGATCACCGTCAACTACCTGGGCGATCCCGACAACGGCGTCGTGCTCGCGAGCTATCTCGGGAGCCTGCTGATGGCCGGGGCGTTCCTCGCCATCGGCTCGTGCATCTCCGCCCTGACCCGCAACCAGGTCATCGCGTTCGTGGTGAGCGGCGTGGTGTGCCTGGGCTTCGTCCTGAGCGGATTCCCACTGGTGCTGGAGTTCGTGGACGCACTCGCCCCGGCAATCATCGTGGACGCGGTCCGTTCCTTCAGCTTCCTCACCCACTTCCAGGCCATCAGCAAGGGCGTGCTCCAGGCCGGCGACATCATCTACTTCGTCTCTCTCATCGTGTTCTGGCTGTACGTCAACGCGGTGGTGATCGAATGGCGCAAGGCCGCGTGAGGACGAGGACCATGGCGCCCGCACAAGCACGCAGGAGAAGTCCCGCATGACCAGCCGCATGATGACCACGACAGGAGTCGTGCTCGCCGTCGTACTGCTGTTTGCCGTGAACATGCTGGCGGGCCGGCTCCTCGGCCCCGCACGCATCGATCTGACCGAGCATCGGCTCTTTACCCTTTCGGAAGGCACCCGCGCCATACTCTCGAGCCTCGAGGAGCCGGTGACGCTGCGGTTCTACCTCTCGCGCAGCGAGCTGGACCGTGTACCCGGCATCGGCGGATACGCCGACCGGGTGCTCGCGCTGCTCAACGAATACGAGCGGCTCGCCGGCGCAAAGCTGACACTGCACGTCATCGACCCGGAGCAGTTCACCGAAGAGGAGGATCGGGCGGTCGGCTACGGCCTGCGCGGCGTGCCGCTGGGGCTTGACGAGGGGATCTTCTACTTTGGTCTCGCCGGTGCGAACTCCGTCGACGACGAGGAAGTCATTCCGTTCTTCGCGGCCGAGCGCGAGCAGTTCCTCGAATACGACGTGACCAAGCTCGTCCACAACCTCTCGCTCCCGACGCAGAAGGTCGTGGGTCTGCTCAGCACACTGCCGGTCCAGGGGCAGGGGCCGCAGATGCAGGCGGCGATGGGCGGCATGGGTGCTCCGCCCTGGATGGTCGTCGACCAGATTGCCCAGCTATTCGAGCTTCGCCCCCTGCATCCGGAACTCGATGCAATTGCCGAGGACATCGACGTCCTGATGCTGGTGCACCCTCACGGCCTGTCCCGCGAGGCCCTCTACGCCATCGACCAGTACGTGTTGCGCGGAGGCCGGATCGTCGCGTTCGTCGACCCGTACTCCGAGGCCCAGCAGGAGGTCATGGCGATGGTCGGCGGCATGAGGCAGCCGATGGGGCCCCGCCGCTCCGAGATGGACGAACTGCTCTCCGCCTGGGGGGTGACGTTCGGCGAAGATGTGGTCGCGGACCTGGACCTCGCTCTCAAGGTGCGCATGGAGCAGGGCGGGCGAATTCTGACATTCGACTATCCGGTGTGGATGAACATCACGCCGCAGACCTTCGATCACGAGGACATCGTCACGGGGAATCTTGCCAATCTCGGATTCGGCACCCCGGGATACCTGGAGCCCGTGGACGGCGCGACCACCACGTTCGTCCCACTCGTCAGCACGACACCGCGTGCCGCGCAGTTCACCACCGAGCAGGTCGCCGCAGTGACGACGGACCCGCGCGACCTGCTCGATCAGTACGAGTCGAAGGACCACTCCTACACCGTGGTCGCACGAATTTCGGGCAAGGTCGGCACCGCATTCCCGGACGGACCTCCGCCGCCCGACGAGTCCGACGGGGAGACCAGCGAAACGGCCGACGCGGCGAACGAGGCCGAGAGCGGGGCGGAGCACCTCGCCGAGTCGGTCGAGGACGCACAGATGATTGTCGTGGCGGACGCCGACATGCTCGCCGACCGGTTCTGGGTCGTGGTGCAGGAGTTCCTCGGCAGTCGAATCGCGATTCCGAGCGCCGCCAACGGCACACTGGTGATCAACGCCCTCGACAACCTCACGGGTTCGGGCGATCTGATCAGCGTGCGAAATCGCGGCACCTTCACCCGGCCCTTTACCCGCGTGGTGGCGCTCAAGCAGCAGGCCGAACGCGCATTTCGTGTGAAGGAGCAGGAGCTGATTGCGCAACTCGAGGAGACCGAGCGCCGGCTGGTCGAGCTCGAGGAGGGCAGCCAGGGCAACGACGCCCTGATCATCACCGACGCGCAACGCGAGGAACTCGTCGAGTTCCGCCAGGAACGGGTCCGAATCGGCAAGGAGCTTCGCGAGGTGCGACGGCAGCTCCGAGCCGACATCGAGGCGCTGGAGTCATGGCTCAAGTTCGCGAACATCGGGCTGGTGCCGATCCTCATCGGACTCACCGGGCTGGTGGCGGGGCTGGCGCAGCTCAGGAGACGCCGGACCACGGTCACGGCATCGGCCTAGGAAGGCGGCAAAGGAGAACACGATCGATGCGTGGTGCTCGTGCGGTTCTGATTCTGGCCGGGGTGACCCTGGCTGCGGTCGGCGGTGTGCTGTTCGTCGAACGCGACTCGGGGACGCCGGAGCGGGTCGACGAATTCGTCTTCCCGGCGTTGCTGGATCAGGTGAACTCCGTGGCCCGAGTCCGGGTGACGGGGCGGGAGGGCACGTTCACGCTGGCGCGGGACGCAGAGACGTGGGTCATCGAGGAGAAGGAGCGTTACGCGGCGGACCCGGACCGGATGCACAAGCTCCTGCTCGGTGCAGCGGGGATGAAGCGAATCGAACCGAAGACCAGCAACCCCGAGCTCTACCCGAAGCTGTGGCTAGAGGATCCGTCCGGCGAGAAGGCCAAGTCGGTACGGTACGTTCTCGAGAATTCGTCGGGTACCACACTCGCGGACTGGGTGCTCGGAGACCGTCGGCCATCGAAGTCGGACGCGAGCGCCACCGAACTCTACATCCGGGTTGCCGACGACCCGTTGGCATGGCGCGTCGATGGCTCGGTTCCCGGCGGTCCGACCATTATCGACTGGCTGGATCGCAACGTTGCGCGCATCGATCGAGAGCGCCTGCGGGCGGTCGAAGTCGTGCACCGTGACGGCGCGGTAATCGCAGTGAACAAGTCGCATCCCGAGGACAGCGACTTCGTGTTGCCGGGCATCCCCGAGGGTCGGGAGGCCGACTCCCAGTATCGCATCAACGATATCGGCCGCTTCCTCGAAGACTTGAGATTCGAGGATGTTGCGTCCTCATCCTCGCTGGACTTCGCAGGGTCGGTGGACAAGCGCATGCAGATCACCACATTCGACGGGTTGCGCGTCCACGTCGAATCCGTCATGCGCGACGACGACGCGTGGGTGAAATTGCGAGCGGAAGTCGACGAAGGGCTGGTCGAGCCGTCCGGAGAGGACGCTGCTGCCTCCGAAAGCGAAACCGGTTCGGAGTCGAAGGAGGCAACCGGATCGCTGCGACCGCTCGACGAGGTCCGAGCGGAGGCACAGCGACTGAACGCGCAATGGCAGGACTGGGCCTACGAGTTGCCGTCGTTCAAGCGCGACTACATCGCCAAGCGCATGGACGAACTCACCCGCGCCGTCGAGGACGCAGACGAAGAAAGGGCCGGCAGCGATTCCTGACGCCCACGCGGATGGAACCGGGCCGTGTGGATTCCCGCCGGTCTGGTGTCCGTGTCGATCAATCGGTTCCGATTCGGTGGCGGATGCCGCCAACGCCGACGTCTTGATCGCGCCGAAACCGCGGTCGAGGAAGCCACAGTTCTGCTCGCGAAGCGCGTCGAGGGTGAAGTAGAGATCGATGCCTCCGGCGCAGGCCGGCACCTTGCGCCGATGGCCAATGGAACGGAACCGACGTCGCGACGAAACCGCTGCGGTCAGGTGACGCGCATGCAGTCACGGTCACGGATGTACACTTGCGCGCACGTGCCTCGAGTGCGCACGGCCACATCACGAATGCCACGCGCAATCGGTGCCCGGAGCCGCCAGGCGCCCACTTTCAGGACGGATCCGCACATGGCGATTGTCGTCAACGAACGCATCAGCCTCGCCGACGACGAGGTGAGCGAGCAGTTCGTGCGCTCCCCGGGACCCGGCGGCCAGAACGTCAACAAGCTGGCGACCGCGGTCCAGCTTCGGTTCGATGCGAACGGTTCGCAGTCCCTTCCCGACGACGTACGCGAGCGCCTGATGGAGATTGCGGGGTCGCGCGCGACGAAGCACGGCGAAATCGTCATCAGCGCGCACCGGTTCCGCACCAGGGAGCGCAACCGGGAAGACGCGCTGGAACGACTCGTCTCGCTCGTGCGTCGCGCCGCGGTACCGGTGAAACCGCGAAAGCCCACGCAGCCGAGCGCGGCATCGAAGCGACGCCGGCTGGATGACAAGCGCCGGCGCTCGCAGCTCAAGGTTGCACGTCGACGCCTCGTCAGCGACACCGAGGCATGAACCGGAGATCGTCCAATGAAAGACACCGTCGTCATCGTCGTTCTCCTGCTCCTCTTCGCATCGAGCCACATGCTGCTGTCGAGCCGGACGCTTCGAACCCGACTGGTCGCGCGGCTCGGAGACACGAAGTTCCAGGCCCTGTACTCGGTAGTCGCCCTGGTGTTCTTCGTTCCGCTTCTCTACTACTACTTCACGCACCTCCACACGGGACCGCTCCTGTGGTCAGTGCCGGACTCCGACGCGGTCGAGTTCGTCCTCGTGTTTGCCAACGTGATCGGATTCGTGCTGGCCGTGGCCGGCGTCATGACGCCGAGCCCCGCTTCGCTCACCGGCGCACCCTCCGACCAGCCCACAGGCGTGCACCGGATCACCCGCCACGCAGTGTTCATGGGCATGGGCATCTGGGCGCTGTCCCATCTCGTCGCCAACGGCTACGCGAGCGACGTCGCGTTCTTCGGCGGAATTGTCCTGTTCGTCCTCGTCGGCTCCTGGCACCAGGACCAGCGCAAGCTCGCGGCGAGCGACCCGCAGTTCGAGCGGTTTCACGCCGCAACGAGCTTCATTCCGTTCACGGGCCGGGATTCGATGCGCGGGCTGATGGAGTTGCCCCCGCTCGCGGCGATCATCGGCGTCGTCATCGCGCTGATCGCGCGCTACCTGCACCCGTCGATCGTGGGTTGACGGAGCTGCGACCGGAATCTTCTTGCGGCTGCTCCGCACGTCGGAATGACTGGCGGTGACGTCATCGAAACCCGCCACCCATCGGATCATCCCTGACGTCGTCCCGGCCCCGGCAGCGATCCATCAGATGCACGAACGATCCCATCACGCTTCCCATCCGCAAACCCGAATCGCCCAACGGCTCCATTTCCGCATTGAAGGTCCGGAACAGGGCCGCTCCCCGAACCTGGGACAGCACCGTCGCGAAGTGGAACTCGTGGCCCCGAAAGCGGGCACCGCTGCGTCCGAGCACGCCGTCTTCCGCCAGTTCCACCTCGCGGTAGCCGAGACTGAGACGAGGTGACTCGAATGACGTCTCCACCGGCAGCAGACCGGCCATCCGGTGCGAGACTCCGTCTCCGTCGACGAGCCGCTCGCCGAGCGCCATGTAACCGCCACATTCACCGTAGACCACTGCCCCACGCTCGGCGCATCGCCGGAGCGCCGACCTGAATCGGTCCGCAGCCGCCAGCCGCGCCGCGTGCAGTTCCGGATACCCGCCCGGGAGATACACGGCGTCCGCATCCTCGATGGGTGGCTCGTCGTCCAGCGGGGAAAAGAAACCGATCTCGCAACCGGCCCGACGCCACGCATCGAGCACGTAGGGATAGCAGAACGCGAACGCATCGTCGCGCGCCACCGCGATCCGCCGGCCGAACACCGGCAAGCCGTGCCCGTCCTCCCGTGGCCCGATGCGCGCCGTCCCGGCCGCGGCCAACAACGCTTGCGTGTCGACCTCCCCGCCGATTCGCTGCGCCGCTCCCGCGAGAAACCCCTCCAGGTCGGGGTGTTCCCGGGCCTGGACCAGGCCGAGATGACGGTCCGGCAGTTCCAGGGATTCGCTCCGGGTGACGCAACCGAAGACCGGAATGCCCGAGGGTCGCATCGCGCGGCGCAGCAACTCTGCGTGTCTCGCGCTGCCGGTACGGTTGAAGATGACCCCTGCCACCGCGACCCCGGGGTCGTGGTTCGCGAAGCCTTGCACCAGTGCGGCGACCGACGCCGCCATGCCGGATGCATCGACCACCAGCACCACGGGCCATCCGGTACGTCGCGAGAGATCGGCGGCAGAACCACGACCGTCCGGTGCACCGTCGAACAGGCCCATCACCCCCTCCACCACGATGGCGGATGCATCGCGCTGCAAGTCGGCGATCAACGCCGACACGGTCCGGTCCGACATGGACCATGTATCGAGGTTGTGACAGGGACGGCCGCTGGCTGCGGCGTGGTACGCGGGGTCGATGTAGTCCGGCCCGACCTTGGCGGAGGCAACCGCGACCCCAGCCTCGCGCAGGCATCTCAGCAACGCGAGAGTCAGGGTGGTCTTGCCGCTTCCCGAGCCGGGGGCGGCGACAATGAGACCGCGACTCATGACCGGAATCCTGACCCTGATCCCGCCTCGATTCGCGAAGCGGGGCTGCCCTGGCGCCGGCCACAGCCGAGCGGATGCGGGCGGGGACGTGCCAAGAAGGCTGTACACGAACCAGGCGCCGGTGGTACGTCACCGAGGCGAAGGGCCAGGCCAGGGTCGGCACGCCGCAGTGCGGACGACCCGAGCGAACTCGCCTCCGCGACAATGCATCGGTGAGAAATCGGGGTTCGAGGCGTCATCATCTCTGCATCCGTGCCGAATTCTGCGCGAGGCGAAGCCTCTTCGGGCATTCTGTCTACAATCCCGCATGGCCCGCAAACCGAACACTGCCCTGCGTCGAGGCTGGACCACCGGCGCCTGCGCAACTGCCGCGACCAAGGCGGCGTTGACCGCCCTGTTGACGGGCGAGTTTCCCGATCCCGTGAGCATCACGCTGCCGAGGGGCCAGCAACCCGCATTCGCCCTCGCCACCGAGAGACTCGACTCCGACTCCGCCCTTGCCGGTATCGTCAAGGATGCCGGCGACGATCCCGACGTGACGCACCAGGCGCTGATCTGCGCCCGGGTTCGGCGTGCCGGTCGCGGCCGGGGGGTCATCTTCCACGCCGGGTCCGGCGTCGGCACCGTGACCCTGCCGGGACTGCCGGTCGCGGTCGGCGAACCGGCCATCAACCCGATGCCGAGACGCATGATGCGCACGGTGGTCGAGGAGGTGTCGGCCGCGGCCGGGGTCGATCCCGACGTCGTCGTCGAGGTCTCGGTCGCGGACGGGGAACGGCTGGCCGAGAAGACCTGGAACCCGAGACTCGGAATCGTCGGCGGACTCTCGATCCTCGGCACCACCGGCGTCGTGGTTCCCTACTCGTGCTCGGCCTGGATTCACTCCATCCACCGCGGCATCGACGTCGCGGTCGCGGCCGGCTACGAGCACGTTGCGGGCTGCACCGGCTCGACCTCCGAGCGTGCGGTCCGGGCGCTCTACGGCCTGCCCGACACCGCGATGCTCGACATGGGCGACTTCGCGGGCGGACTGCTCAAGTACCTGCGCCGCCATCCGGTACCAAGACTGACCATCGGCGGCGGCTTCGGCAAGCTCTCCAAGCTGGCCATGGGGCACATGGACCTCCACTCCGGACGCAGTCAGGTCGACATGGCGCGGCTCGCCGAATGGGTACGGGACCTCGGCGGCACTCCGGCGCTTGCCGGTGAAGTGGCGGCAGCCAATACGGCGAACCAGACCCTGCAGGCGGCAACCGAGGCCGAATTGCCGCTCGCCGACCTCGTGGCGCGAGAGGCGCGCTCGCAGGCTCTGGCAATGCTGGACGGCGACACGCGGGTCGAGGTCATCGTATTCGACCGACAGGGGGGAATGGCCGGCAGGTCGGAGGGGTTTTGAGAGGCAGGATTCTCATTCTCGGCGGCACCGGCGAAGCCGCCGAACTCGCTCGCCGGCTCGAACATCGGGCCGAATTCGACGTGGTCACCTCGCTGGCCGGGCGCACCCGCCGTCCGGCCGCGATTCCGGGCCGAGTGCGCACCGGAGGCTTCGGCGGGACCGAAGGTCTGTCCGCCTGGCTCGAATCCGAGGGCGTGGAAGCGGTCGTCGATGCAACCCATCCCTACGCGGCGATCATTTCGCACCATGCGGCGAGGGCGTGCAGCGCGCTCGACATCCCGCGGGTGCAGCTCTGGAGGCCGGCCTGGTCGCCGGTCGAGGGCGATGCCTGGACCAGGGTCGCAAGCTTCGAGGCGGCGGCCGATGCGGTTGCGGCCGCGCGGGTATCGCCAGGAGGCTGCGTGTTTCTCTCCACCGGCGCGAGAGACCTCCAGGCGTTCGGCCCGCTGCGCACGACGAGATTCCTGGTGAGGGTCGTGGACGCACCGCAGGCGCCACTGCCGCTCGCAAATTCCGAGCTGATTTTCGACCGCGGACCATTCGGAGTGGAGCACGAACGAGCACTGTTCGTCGACCACGGCGTCGAACTGCTGGTGAGCAGGAACAGCGGTGGCGGGGCCACCTATCCGAAGCTTGCGGCGGCTCGCGAGCTCGGCGTCCCGGTCGTCATGGTCGACAGACCGGACCCGCAGCCGGGGGAAACGGTGGCGAGCGCCGCCCAGGCGGTTCGCTGGCTGGCACGGGACCACTGATCGCGGCGGAACGTCGTCCGTCGATTCTCCCGCATGCGGCAGGGATGGGTCGCATCGTCCGAGGTCGGATGGATGGAGCGGTACTCGGTGCAGATCACGTCCCGGCCTGCCTCCGCCTTGTTCCCCCGCGTGGCAGCCGAGCATGCCCGGGTGATCCCAGCCCGTGCGGGAGCAACGGGGCACCTGGCAGTATCGGTTCCCGGCCGTGACGGGACCGAGTCGGACCGGCTCGAACGGGCAATGGAGTCGGCGATCGCGCATGGCCTGTCGTCACCCCATGGGCGGGCCATCGGCGCGGGCGCCGGCACCGGCAGTCGACGCGGGCCCGGATGCGCGCTAGCTTATCCCGCAATTTCGAGCGAGCCCGCCGGTGGTGTTGGCGCGCCAGCAGACGCCGCCGGCAGCCAAGGGGGCTGCCCGGTGACCGGATCGATGGAGCAGCGGTGACCGCGACACACGACGAGCACTACCCGCACCATTTCCGGGGCCGAAAGCCTTGGGACGCCGACGAGAACGACCTTGCCACGTGCCGAGCGTGCCATCCCGCAGGAGCGAGCTCCTCCAGGTTCAGTTGGCAACTTGATTTGGATTGCGGTCCCTGGACATCAGCCGCAATCTCTCACCGATTGGCGGATGCGGGAGAGCCTCACTGCATTTGAGCCGCAGTCATGCTCGGTTCGGCATACTGCCGTGAACCAATTCGTCCTCGAGAGGTCGGACGGAACCGATATCCAGGAGACGTGACCGATGCCCAGGAAGCGCAAGCAATCGAGTTCCGGCGCCCGCCGCGCCCGTTCCGGGAGCACTCCCGCGCCGAAGCGGACCACCGCCGGGTCCCGGGTGCCGCAAGGCACGAAGCACACCCTCGACAACTGGCTCCTCGGCCTCGCGGGACTCGGCGTCCTGCTCACCGGCTATCTGACACTTGTCGCCTGGCTCGGCGACCCCCCGGCCTACTGCGGGGCGGACTCGGAGTGCGACCTGGTGCAGTCGAGCCGCTGGTCGACGCTGTTCGGCATGCCGATGGCATTGTGGGGGTTGCTCACCTATGCGCTGCTCGCAGGCGTGGTGTGGCGCCTGCGCGCCAGGCCGTCGGCCTGGCGCGCCACCCTGCTCATCGCGTGCGTCGGTGCCGGCGTGAGCTGGTTCCTGACCCTGGTCTCGGTCTTCCTGATCGAAGCGACCTGCGGGTACTGCCTCGCGTCGTTCGCGCTCATGAACGTGCTGCTGGTGCTCGTGCTCCTGCGCCGACCTTCACAGATGCCCGAGCATGCATGGCGCAAGGCCCTGCCGTTCCCCGCCGGAGCCGCCATCGCCGTGATCCTCGGCCTGCACCTGCATTTCAGCGGAGTCTTCGATCCCGCCGCCGGCCCCGAGGACCCTTACCTGCGGGCGCTCGCGTCCCACCTGCGCGACAGCGGAGCGCGCTTCTACGGTGCCTACTGGTGTCCGGCCTGCCAGGAGCAGAAGACGCTCTTCACTGCCTCCGTCGATCGGCTGCCGTACGTCGAATGTACCCCCGAGGGCCGCGGTGGAACGCGCGCGGTCGACTGCCTTACCCAGAACATCCAGGAATATCCGACGTGGATCATCGCCGGACAGCGCTACGGCGGGGTGGTGAGCGTCGAACGCCTCGCCCGGGTGTCGAACTTCGACGGAGCCGCGCCTGCGCAGGACACGGAACCGGAGGGGTAGGCGGATAGCGCAGGGTGGCCGCGGGCGGTCGCCCGCTTCCGGTGCCCGCAGTCCCGTCCATGCCCGACCGTTGCATCCACCGCCGGCGGGCCTCGTTCAATTCGACACCGGTTTCATTTCTGCAGCGACACTTTCCTGCCACTGCATCATCTTCACCCCTGCTTGCGATACATGTAGTAGGGAAAATTCTCCATTTCCCGCAGCTCCGGCAGCCTCACCCAGGGTGCGTTCACCATCGGGCGATCGCTCGCGACCACCGCCCCCGGTGCGAGGAGCCCGTCCAGATTCTCGGCGACGAATTCGACCAGAGGCATGTCCTGCCCACGATGACGGGTACCGAGATCCGAGTGCACCAGAACCGCCTGCCCGGCAAACCGCCGGCGAAAGGCCGGCAATGTCTCGATGATCTCCCCGAAAACCCGGAATTCCTCCGCAGGCGCGTACTCGGGCTCACACGACAGCTCTCGATCGAATACATGGATTTCCCGCCCGGGCAGACGCTCGCGAAGATGGTCGAAGGTGCGGCCCTTGCCCAGCCCCAGCTCGACCACGATTCCCGCCATCGGCTCGATCAGCTCGACGGCGCGGTCGAGCGCCGCCCGTTGAGTCAGGAAGCGGTGGGTGAGGTCCTCGAGCCGACTCACGATTTCCCAACTCTCGATTCGATCGGTCGCCCCGCCGGACCTGATTCCGAACAAGTTTCGCTGGACACGGTGCGGCCGCTGACGCAGGCCGTGGCGTCGCCGTGGGAATTCTCCGGTTGGCGGACGGAATTCGGTCCACGAACGGCGCGGGACCACGGCGGCCAACGACAGGGTCGCACCGCAGATGCCCGCCGAGAAGTACGGGGACGGAAACTTCTCGAGGCAATCAGGCCTGGGCCCGGGGCGGTGGACGATGTCGCCGGAGGTGAAGCAGCGCGGTGGCGTCGGCGTTCGCGAGGGTGGCTTTGGCAGGGACGGGGCACGGGCTGTTCCTCAGTCGGCACGCATGCGCTTCTTCTTCGGCCGCAGCAGATGGAAATGCTCCGAGTCGTACAGCTTGCTGTCACTGTAGTCGGAGGCCGCAAGCACCCGGCCGACCAGAATCAGCGCGGTGCGCCGAATGCGCTCGGCCTTGACGATTCGATGCAACGCATCCAGGCGGCAGCGGATGATGCGCTCGTCCGGCCAGCTCGCGCGCACCGCGATGACCACCGGACAGTCCGCCCCGTAGTGGGGTATCAGGGTTTCCTCGACGTACCGCGTGTTCCGCGCGGAGAGGTGGATGGCGAGCGTCGCCCCCGACAGTGCCAGCGTCTCCAGGGTCTCCCGATTCGGCATGGCGGAGCTGCGCATCGTGGTCCGTGTCAGGACCACCGTCTGACTGATGCCGGGAAGGGTCAGCTCCTGGCCGAGCGCCGCCGCGGTCGCGGCATAGGCCGGCACTCCCGGGGTGACGTCGTAGTCGACGCCGAGATCGTTCAGCCGGCGGATCTGCTCTCCGATCGCACCGTACAGCGACGGGTCTCCCGAGTGCACGCGCGCCACCCTCTTCCCGGCCTGGTGCGCTTCGAGCATGCACGCGACGAGCTGGTCCAGGGTCATGTCCGCGGAATCGATCACGACGGCGTCGCCGCGTGCGTGGGCGACCACCGCGGCCGGCACCAGCGAGCCGGCGTACAGCACGAGATCCGCCGCCGCTATCAGATCGCGGCCGCGCAAGGTCAGGAGATCCGGTGCCCCCGGCCCGGCGCCGATGAAATGCACCGTCATGCACGCCTCCCGGGGCGCCTCTCGACTGGAAGCCTCTGGATCGACAGCCTCGCAACGTGCGGTCGTCCATGCAGGGCGAACGCGTCCCGGCCAAGGCGCCGCGGTGCGCGTTCATGCCCCGGGGGCGAGGGCGCTCTCGCTCTCGCCGCCTGACGACGAACGACAGCGTTCGTCGCCGGAATGCGTCTTCGGCGCGACAATGACGAGAAGAACGTCATTTCGATCGACCGTGGCCCGTGGCGCGGGAGCCGGGCGACGACGCCCGGTCGTCGTCCGCGCCCTCCGCCCGGGTGCGCTTCCCACGGTATCCCCGCGGCGTGTAGACGAATCCGCCTGAAACACGTGTCTCGGTCGAGCCGACGATGAGCAGGGTCATCATGTCGACCGACGACTGATCAAGGTCTCGGAGTGAAGTGACGGTGACCGACTGTTCATCGCGCCCCACCGCCCGCGCCACCACCACCGGGGTGTCGGGACGGCGCTTCGAGGCGAGGACATCGAGCGCCCGGGCGAGACCGCGACGCCGACGATTCGAGGCGGGGTTGTACAGGGCGACGACAAAATCCCCGTCCGCCGCCGCCCGCAACCGCTGCTCGATGACGGTCCAGGGCGTGAGAAGGTCGGACAGCGAAATTGCGCAGAAGTCATGCCCCAGCGGTGCGCCGGCCATCGCCGCGGCACCGTGCATCGCGGATACACCCGGCGACACGACGATCTCGCTGCGTTTCCACCTTGCATGCTCGGACACCTCCAGCCGCTCGAACACCAGCGCCGCCATCGCATACACGCCCGGATCCCCCGAGCAGATCAGCGCCACGCGGTGGCCTTCGGCCGCGAGCGCGAGCGCCTGGTCGACGCGCTCGGTCTCCTCGCCCAGCGAATGGGCGTGCCGGACCTGGTCGGCACTCGCCGGCACCATGTCCAGATAGCCCCGATATCCCACCAGGTGCGTGGCGCTGCGGATGGCCTGGTCGGCGGCGGGAGTGCGCCAGCCGGGCGTTCCCGGACCGAGGCCGACCACCGTCAACTCCCCGCGGGCTCTCCCGAGCCGCATGGCGTCGATCGGCGACGGCGCTTCGGCTATCGCGCACGTGGCCCGGCGCGACTTCGTCTTTGCGACGCGAAGCGCGCCACGGTCTCCCGCCGCGGCAAGCGCGGCTGCCTCCGAAACTCCGTGGCAGCCCACTTCCCGGAACACCGCATCCGACGGGTTGGCGAGGCGTGGAGTCAGGGCTTCGAGGGTGGGCGGGTCGAAGAATCGCGCCGACAGCCCGAGCGACTCGGCCAGCGCATGCACCGCCGGCTCATCCGCCTTGACGTCAACGGAGAAGACACCCGCCAGCGACAGAGGAGACAGGTCGGCGTCGGCCAGCGTGCGTTCGACGAGACCCACGAGCTCGATTTCCGAAATGCCGCGCTCGCATCCCACCCCCAAGGCGAAGCGCCGTGGATGAAACACCAGCGTGTCTTCGTCGCCGATGGCGGGCGCGTCGGTGACCCGCACGGTGAGCGCCGCATCGGACTTGAACTCCAATTCCGAACGCTCCAGCCACTCGGCCTCTCCGTCGAGGCGACAACGTTCGCCGGCCAGCAACCGGGCCATGAACGACTTGTAACGCCGCGGATTCGCGAGCACCCAGCCCGCCGGCGGATCGTCCAGCGCGACATTCCAGCGGGTCTCGCCGGCGGTGGTGATTGCGGCCGGGACGCGGAGCGCCTCGCCCAGGCGACACGCGAGCTCGTTGGCGCCGCGGTGGCCGCCAAGCAGCGGAACGACGGCGCTGCCGTCCTCCGCCACCGCGACGACCGCCGGTTCCTCGCGCTTGTCGGAGAGCAACGATGCGAGGGTCCTCACCAGGATGCCGGCGGCGCACACCCCGACGATGCCGACTCCTTCGGCGAAGAGCCGGCGCAATTCCACCCCGACCTCGTTGAACCGAGCGTCGGCGTCCGGCACGCGCGGGGCATAGCCGTGGATCCGCGCTCCGGCCAGATTCGACCTGATTCGTTCGGCCGTGGCCAGACCCTGCCTGGTCAGCACCACGATGGCGGTCGCGTCAGACATTCGTTTCATTGCGCCACCCGGACCCCATCGCGACGAACGTTGCGTCACACCTTCCACGCGTCGCCGCGGGCATGGAGCAGGATCATCGAGAAGTATGGCGCGGTGTCGTCGGCGACCTCGGCAAGCGGCAGGATCCTCTCGCTCGCCATGGTCGCATGCTCGACGTAGCGCGCACTCCCGGTCAGACCCATGGCTTCGATGAGGGTACGGACCCTCGGCAGGTGCCGGCCGACCTTGATGATGGCGACCGCGTCGACATCTCGGATGCGCCGCTCCAGTGCCTCGCTCGCGAGCGTGGCGGGCAGGACCGAGAGTACGTCATTGCGCGCCGCCAGCGGCGCGCCGAGGGTGGCGGCACACGCCATCAGCGAGGAGACCCCGGGTACGACTTCCACCGGGTGATGCTCGGCCATGCGGCCGAACATGTACATGAAGGACCCATAGAAGAAGGGATCGCCCTCGCACAGCATCGCGACGTCACGCCCGGCGTCGAGGTGCCGGCCGAGATCGGCCGCGGCCCGATCGTAGACGTCCTGGGCGGGGAAGCGGGCCGACACCATGGGCATCCGGATGCAGACCTCTTCGTGGTGCCCGTCGAGATGATCGGCCACGATGCTGCGCACGAGGCTTTCGCCCTCCTCCGGGGCCGGATAGGCGAGCACGCTGGTGCGCTCGAGGATCCTGAGCGCCTTCAGCGTAATCAGCTCCGGGTCGCCCGGACCGACTCCCAGACCGTACAGCGTGCCCTTCATCGATTCCGCCGTGCCGCCACGCCCCTGGTCGCCGCAAGCTGCGTGACCGGCATCATCGGACGCCAGCCGCGGAAACGCCCGAGCGGCTCGCAGCGGCTGATCGCGATGCGCGTGAGGCTTCCGCCGTGGGAGCGCTGCCATTGGCCGAGGACTGCCTCGCCTTCCAGCGACACCACGTTCGCCACCAGCCGACCGCCGGGCTCGAGAGTCGACCAGCAGTGCTCCAGGAGTCCCGGCTCGGTGATGCCTCCCCCCACGAAGATCGCGTCAGGTGCGGGCAGCCCCTCGAGCGCCTGGACCGCGCGCCCGTGCACCACCTCGAGCCCCGGCGTACCCAGCGCCGCCGAATTCGCGGCAATCATCGCGACGCGGCCGGCATCCGGCTCGACCGCGATGGCGCGGCAGGCGGGATGCGTGCGCATCCACTCGATGCCGAGGGAGCCGCAACCAGCCCCGATGTCCCAGAGAAGCTGACCCGGAATCGGAGCCAGCGCCGCCAGCGCCATCGCCCGGACCTCGCGCTTGGTGAGCTGGCCATCGTGTTCGAAGAGTTCGTCGGCGAGACCCGGCGAACGCGGGATCAACCGAGCGCCGGCGTCGGCCACGCACTCGATGGCGAGTGTATTCAGATTCGCCACCGCGTCACTGGCTCGATACGAAGCCGCGGTCGCCGCGTGCAGCCGCTCCTTCTCCCCGCCAAGGTGCGACAACACAGTGAGGCGGCTTGCGCCGTAGCTGCGTTCACGCAGCAGCCGCGCCACCTCGCCGGGGGTGTCCGCGTTCGCACTCAGCGCGAGCAGCCGCACGCCGGGCTGGACGAAGGGGTGCAACAGCTCCAGGGGCCGGCCGTGCAGGCTCAGGGTCTGCACGTCCTGCGCGGCCCAGCCGAGCCGGGCGCAGGCCAGGCTGAATGCGGACGGCGCGGGAATGATGCGCACCGCGTCCGGTCCGAGCCGCCCGACCAGGATGGAACCGACGCCGTAGCAGGTCGGGTCCCCGGTAGCGAGCACGCAGACCGCGCGATCACGAAGCCGCTCCAGGGTGTCGTTCAGGGCACCGAACGGCTTGGGCCAGGGGATGCACTCGCGTTCTCCCGGCCCCAGCAGGTCGAGGTGCCGTTGTCCGCCAACGACCACCCCGGCCTGTTCGACCACCGCGCGGGCCGCGGGCGCCAGGCCGCCCGGGCCGTCGTCGCCCATGCCTACCACGGTAAGCCAGGGGTTCATCGGACCCCGGGGATCGGCACGGCAGCGGCCGGCGCCATGCAGTCGAGCCGGGCCCTGGGCGAAGCACCCCGGAGAGTGCGGGTATCCCGTCCCCAGTGGGACGCAGGCCCACGGTGGTCCGAGCGGGCACACCGCGAATCCGTTGGCCGCCGAACGGCAGACAGACATTCGCGCACCCGGGGATTGCTCAAGTGGGCGGGACGCTCGCGTACCCGGAGATCCACGCCGCAGTTTCGCTCGCGCCACCATGGCTGGAGGCGCAACCGCTGCGAAACGTCTTCCACCCTGTCGAACCGGGTCGTCATCGGGACAGTGGACCGGCCAGGGCGTTGACCGCAGCGGCGGCCATGGCGCTGCCGCCCCGGCGCCCGAGCAGGGTGACGAACGGGATGCCGAGGCCGGCATCCACCAGCGCGAGCTTCGATTCCGCAGCCCCCACGAAGCCGACCGGGAAGGCGAGAATCGCGGCCGGGCGCAGCTCGGGCGCGTCGCACAGCGTCTCCAGGAGCCGAAAGAGGGCGGTCGGAGCGTTGCCGATGGCGACGACCGCTCCATGCAGTCGTTCTCGCCACAGCTCCACCGCGGCCGCGGAGCGGGTGGTCCGTTCGCGCCGCTGAATCTCGCGCGTACGCGGATCGTTCAGGCTGCACAGCACCGCGTTGTCCGCCGGCAGCCGGCTGCGGATGACGCCGTCGGCCACCATCTCGCAGTCCACCAGCACGCAACCGCCGGCGCGCAACGCACGGCCCGCAGCCTCGACCGGCGATCCGTGCCAACGAAGGTCGTCCACGATGTCGGGCATTCCACAGGCGTGCACCAGCCGGTGGGCGAGCGTTGCGAGCTCCAGGGGAAGCCGGCCGACATCGGTCGCTTCCGCCACGAGCTGCGAGGACAACCGATAGATGGCCTGGGGGTCCCGGACGTACTCGTAGCGGCTCATGACTCCCCGGCTATCGCTCGTGCAGTCGCTCGACCGGTCGCCCGCTCAATCGCTCGAAGCATCGCTGGACATGCTCCGCGGACCGTGCGGGTGGTCGGCGTGCGGGTACGGGTGATGGCCGTGGTGGTGATGGTCGTGCCCGTGGTCGTGGCGATGGTGGTGCTCGTGATGCTCGTGGTGATGATGGTGGTGGCGGTGGCCGTCGTCGTGGGCGTGATCGCCGGTGCCGATCCCCTCGACGTGGTGGTGATGGCTCTCCTGCGGCAAGCCCACCTCGGCCTCGAACCCCAGAATCTGCTCCCGATACTTGCAGAGCTTGCAGTTCATGTTGTTCTCGCCGCTCAGGATTTCGGTCACGCGATCGGTGAAGGCGTCGAGCACCATGGGATGGTCGTTCAGGTAGCCGGCCTTCAGGAATTCGATGTCCGGATGTTGCGCCGCCACCTTGTCGGTGTAATCGTAAATTCGCTTGACGAGGACCCCGGTGAAAAGGAAGTAGGGAAAGACGACGATGCGGCGATAGCCGAGTCTGGCCGCGTGCTGCAAACCGGGCTCTACCAGCGGGAAGGTCACTCCCGAGTAGCACACCTCTCCCCAACCGAATCCGAAGCCTTCCCACAGCATGCGCATGACCTTGTTGACGTTGGAGTTGGCGTCGGAGTCGGAGGTGCCCCGCCCGACCACCACCAGCATGGTGTCGTGCAGTGGAACGTTGTCCGGCGCCGCGTCGAGCGCCTGCTGAATTCGATCCCCCGCCGCCTTGAGCATCTTGGGGTCGATGCCGAGTTCGCGGGCGTAGCGGATCTCCATGCCCGGATGCTGCGCTTCGTAGGTGCGGAGCACGGACGGGATGTCGTTCTTGGCGTGACCGGCCGCGAACAGCATGCCCGGAATCGCCAGCACCAGGTCGTGCTCGTGCGCATGCAGCTTGTCGAGACCGTCGCGGATGATGGGGGTGGCGAACTCCAGGAATCCGCTCTCGACCTGATACTGCGGCAACCGTTCGCGCAGGCCCCGGGCGACGGAGGCGAACTCCGCCACCGCGTTCACGTCACGACTGCCGTGACCGCAGATCATGACTCCGACCTTGCTCATCTCGTGCTCTCCTGGTGTCGCCCGGTTGGCTGTGGTCTGATGCCGGCTCCATGAGCGGACCCGGCCTCGAATTTCATGTCGTGCTGGCGGCCCTGCTCTTCGATGCCGCGACGGGCGATCCGGCCTGGGTCTATCGGCGCGTGCCGCATCCCGTGGTGGTGCTCGGCAAGCTCGTGGAACTCGCCGAACGAGTCCTGTGGGCCCCGTCGCCGCGATGGCTCTGCCTCCTCGGCGGCGCGGTCGCCGTCGTGGCGGTCGTGAGTGCGAGCGTCGCGGTCGCGTGGGCGATCGACCGATTCCTGGTGGAACGGTGGACTCACGGCTGGGTCCTGGAGGCGGTGATCGCGAGCACCCTGCTCGCATTCCGCGGGCTCCACGATCATGCCCGCGCGGTCGCCGACGGCCTCGACCGGAGTCTTGCCGGGGGTCGCGAGGCCGTCGGCCATCTCGTGGGCCGGGATCCGGCGAGTCTGGACGAGGCGGGGGTGGCCCGCGGCGCCGTCGAGTCGATCGCCGAGAATTTCTCCGACGGCGTGGTGGCGCCGTTGTTCTGGTATGCGCTTGCCGGGTTGCCTGGACTCTTCGCGTACAAGGCCGTCAACACCCTGGACAGCATGATCGGGCATCGCACCGAGCGCTACCGGCACTTCGGCTTGACCGCGGCCCGGCTGGACGACCTGGTCAACTGGCTGCCCGCCCGCCTCGCGGGGCTGTATTTCGTAGCTGCGGCGTGGGTGCTGCCCGGCGCGAACGGCGCCCGTGCCTGGCGGACAATGCTGCGCGATGCCGGCAAGCACCGCTCGCCCAACGCCGGATGGCAGGAAGCCGCGGCGGCCGGCGCGCTGGACTTCGCTCTCGCCGGTCCGCGGCGCTACCCCCACGAGACCGTCGACGACGCATGGATGGGCGACGGCCGCGCCCAGCTCGGTGCCGGCGACATCGGACGGTGCCTGCATCTCTACATCACCGCCGGCACGCTGGTCGCGCTGACCCTGGCGCTGCTCTGGTGGCTCATCTGAAGAATGGCGTCGAGATCGAGGCTCGACTCCAGGTGCTGCGCGAGATCGTCGAGCGTCGTATCGATCTGCCGCTCCCAGGCAAGCCCCGACGCCCGCCCGCCCAGGCGTCGCAGAAAGGCGGACCTGAACGCATCGCTCCCGAACAGGCCGTGCAGATAGCAGCCCATCACCCTGCCGTCGGGGGAGACGGCGCCGTCGGACCGTCCGCCCAGGTCCAGCATGGGTACCGACAAACCGGGGCCGGACGTCGCCCCCATGTGCATCTCGTATCCCCGCACCGGCTGACCGCTCGCGTGCTCGGTGCCACTCGCCTCCACGAGCTGCTTGGTCCCGGTCAGCTCGGTCTCGAGCGCGAGCACGCCGAGACCCGGCTCCTCGCCCGGCTCACCTTCGATTCCGTGCGGGTCGCGGATCGTGCGGCCGAGCATCTGGTAGCCGCCGCACAGTCCCAGCAGCCAGCCGCCGCGACGCAGATGCGCCCGGATGTCCACATCCCATCCTTGCGAACGCAGGAAGCGCATGTCGCCGATGGTCGCCTTCGAGCCGGGCAGAACCACCAGGTCGGCATCGCCGGGGAGCGCGCGGCCCGGCTCCAGGAACCGCACCTCGACGTCGGGTTCCGCAACCAGCGGATCCAGATCGTCGAAGTTGGCAATCCGCGAGAATACCGGGACCGCCACCTTGAGCCCCGCATCCGGTCGAATCTCGGTGTTGCGGCCCACCGACATCGAATCCTCCGCCGGCAGTCGGTTCGCCGACTTGAACCAGGGCACGACTCCCAGACACGGCAGTCCGGTCTTGCGGCCAATGATCTCGATGCCGGAGTCGAACAGCCGAACATCGCCACGGAATCGATTGATGATGTAGGCGGTGACGCGGGTGCGTTCGGATGGGGACAGCAAGGCCATCGTCCCGACGAGGCTCGCGATGACCCCGCCCCGATCGATGTCGCCGACCAGCGCGACCGGTACGTCCGCCGCCTCGGCGAATCCCATGTTGGCCACGTCGCCGCCGCGCAGATTCACCTCCGCCGCACTGCCCGCGCCTTCCACCAGGATCAGGTCGGCGTCCCGACCCAGCCGCTCGAACGATTCGAGTATGGACGGGAGCAGGCTGGACTTGAGCCGGTAGTACTCCCTCGCACCCGCGTTGCCCCGGACCTCGCCCTGCACCACCACCTGCGAGCCGGCGTCGGTCTGCGGCTTGAGCAGCACCGGGTTCATGTCGCGCGAGGCCGGGACCCCGCAGGCCCGTGCCTGCAATGCCTGTGCTCGTCCGATCTCGCCGCCGTCGGGGGTCACCGCCGCATTGTTCGACATGTTCTGGGGCTTGAAGGGACGCACACGCAGACCGCGGCGGGTATACGCGCGACACAGTCCGGCCACCAGCAGGGACTTGCCGACGTCGGAGCCGGTGCCCTGCACCATGAAGTTGGCCGTCATGTCGTGCCGATTCACGCCCGCGGATGCGGGCGTGCCGCAATCCGCCGCGCGGTGGCACGCCATCCACGGCTTGCCCGCTCACCGGCGCAAGGCGCCGCCGGCGCTTCGCCCGGTCGCGGCCCGCCCCATACACCCCGGCTCGCCCTGACCCCCACGCCGCCGGCGGGTCCCCGCCCTCGCATCGCGGATCGGGGCACGATGGCGGCCGGCGCGGTCAAAATTCGATGCCTTTCTGCGCCTTGACCCCCGCTCGGAATGGATGCTTCACCATGGTCATTTCGGTGACGAGGTCCGCCGCCTCGACCAGCTCCGGCTTGGCGTTCCGGCCGGTGACGATGACGTGCAGCATCTCCGGCTTGCCCGACAGGAACTCCACGACCTCCTGCAGGTCCAGGTAACCGTATCGCAGCACGATGTTGAGCTCGTCGAGCAGCACCATGTCGAACTCCGGATCGTCGCCGCGCGACGCTTCAATCATCTGCTTCGAGACCTCCCAGGCGTTTCTTGCCGCCTGGATGTCACGGGCACGGTCCTGAGTCTCCCAGGTGAAACCCTCGCCCATGGTGCGGATCTCCACCTGCTCGGGAAACTTCTCCAGCACACCGCGCTCGCCGGTCTGCCACTTGCCCTTCACGTACTGCACCACACCGATCTTCATGCCGTTGCCGACAGCACGCACCACCAGTCCGAACGCGGCTGTGGACTTCCCCTTTCCCTTTCCGGTGTGGACGATCAGCAAGCCCTTCTCGATCGTCTTGGTGGCAAGAATCTTTTCGCGGGCGGCCTTCCGCTTGCGCGCCTTTTCGTTGGCTCTGCGATTGATGTCTTCTTCGGAGCCAATCTCGCTCTGGGAGGTTTCGTCGGTCATGACCCTCTCCACTGGCAGCCACCTCGGCGGGGGACCCGTGCCGCCGTGCGGATGCATCCTGGTTCGCGTTACGCGAACTTCTTGAATGCAATTGCGCAGCCGCCGCCAAGCACAACCCAGAAGACGGCGTTGGAAATCGCCGTTGCGACGACGAATGTCTGCAGGAGCTCGGGCGGGAAGAGCGTGACGTGGATCTCGGGGTGCGGGGCACCAATCAAGTGCGGTATGGCCACCAGTACGACCGCCGCGGCTTTCCACGGCCATCCTCGGGTGAGGCCGAGCAGTGCAATGCCGAGCGCGGACAGCGTCACCGTGAGGATCCACCACGCCTGGCGGTCCTGCAGCCCTGCGGCTTCCGTTCCCGGCAGTTCCGGAGGGAGACCGAGAGCCGGCAACGCGAAGAACGCCGCGTAGCCGCCGAGTCCCCACAGAATCCCCTGCCGCCAGCTCACGCCGGTGCGCAGCGAGAAGGCCGCCGCCAGCAGCAGCGCGAATCCGATTCCCATCCCGACGTTGGCGACACCGGTCCAGAACGTGCGCTCGAGACCATCCTCCGGCGACCAGCCGTCGTGCTCGTGGCTGCTGCCGTCGGCATGCGCATGCGTCGTGGTGGCACCCGGCTCCGCAGCTTCGTAGGTCTCCGCTTCCAGGATGATCGGCACGACCTGAAGCTGCTGGATGCCGGTCAGCAGCAGGCCGGACACCAGTCCGGCCAGACATGCCGAGAACACGATACGCCTGAACATCAGACCGGATCTCAATCAGTGGCAGGGAAACGCGGCTGCGTGCCGTGTGTCGTGGGCGGCGTTGTGAACCGTATCGCTGTTGGCCAGCGCGACGCCGAACAGAACGACCGCGCCGAGCAATGCCGCGGCGAGTGCCGGCAACAGACGCCTGGTATCGGGGACGGCCTGCGGGCCGATGCGGGAATGTACCGAAGTCATCGTGATCTCCTCTTCCATCGTGCTGAGGTTCAGCCAGCGACTTCAGAGGACGGTGTCAAGGCGAGGCGAGCCTTGTTCCGGAAGTCGCCTGCATCACCTGCCCGTAACGCAGACTCCAAGGCAGTCAGGCCGGTCTCCGGACTCGCGTTCGAACCGGCTGTCCGGTTCGAACGCCTACCGTTGCGGGGGCAGTGTCGGAATTGCGGCTTGCGCTGCGCACCGACTTCCCGTTTCATCCGGAGGCTTCGGAGGAGCCTCCCCAGGACACCCGACTCCTGCCGCGAAGTCTCCTGCATCCACCCGGCACTGTCAACGAGACCCCGTTTCCCGGGTGCACGTCAGATTTGTGGTGAATTGAGAAAGGGCATGGGATGCGGTGTGGAATGGCGGGTTTTCTGTCAAGATAGAGTTTTGACAGGTTGGGAGGCCCGCCATGTCTGCGTCGATTTCGGAGCTGGAGGCACACCG
>JAJDUQ010000129.1 GCA_022826505.1 Gammaproteobacteria bacterium | reverse complement strand
GGTGTAGTCCGTGTCCGACTCGTACTTGCCGTCCTCGATCGACGTGGTGTGCACCACCTCGAGCCTGCCCCCCTTGACCTCGGAGATGAACTGGCGCCCGAAGCACTGGTGCAGCGCGCCGTCGAACTCCTTGTAGCCCTGCGGGTGCGCGATGCCCTCGTTGAAGCCGCGGAAGCTCTCCATCGCCTCGATGAGAGCCGCGACGTCGCCGGGCGTGCGGCCGCGGTAGCCGCTCTGCTCCACCCCCTGCTTGATCGCGTAGAGCGTCTCCCAGCAGCCGAACATGTGGGAGTTGGTGGAGACGTCCTTCGGGTCGTCCACGCTCGCGCCGTCCGCGTTGATGCCGACCCGCTCCCGGTAGTGCCGGTTCGCCGCGGTGTCGAGGCCGTCCGCGTAGCGCGGCATCGCCTCCCAGAACCAAGTGCCCTCGAGGAAGTCGAGGCCCGGGCTCGTGATGTCCACCCCTTCGAGAGAGTCGATGAAGCCGAAGATCTGCGGCCGGTTCGAGCCGTAGTGCTCGCCCATCTCCTTGACGAACGTCAGCACTCCCGGCCCGACCATGACGTGATAGAGCACCTCGGTATCGGCCGGGATCTGCGGGAAGTACCTGGTGTACGAGGACTCGGTCGGCGGTATCGCGATCTTCGCGGCGATGCTGCCTCCGCGCGCCTCGACCGCGGCGGTGAAGTGGTCGCGGTGGTCGTACCCGAACGCGTAGTCGGGGAACATCATCGAGACGCGCTTGCCGAGGTTGTCCATCACCCACGGCGCCATCGCCGTCACCTGCGCCCGCACGTCGGTGATCCCCGGCTGGAACACGTAGCGGTTGAGCATGCCGGACGCCACGTGGGTGCCCTCGCTGACCACGAAGTAGGGGATCTTGAGCTCGCCCGCCCTTGGCGCGGAGCCGATGACGACGTGGGAGAACAGGGTGCCGTAGACGAAGTCCACCTTGTGCTGGCTCGCGAGCTTCTCGACCACCTCGGCTCCGCGTTTCGGATCGGTGCCGTCGTCCTCGGGCACGATCTCGACCGGCCGCCCCGCGATCCCGCCGTTCTCGTTCATGTAGGCCGCCGCCGCGTTCGCGGTCCGCTCGTACCATCGGCCGTAGGTGGCGCCGATGCCGGTGCGATGCACCTGGAATCCGATGCGGATCGGCTCGTCGCTCCCCGCCGCGTAGGCAAGCCGCGGGACGGCGCCGGTCGCGAGCGAGGCGGTTCCGGCGGTCGCCGCCGCCCCGGCCGTGGCCACGGTCGCCTTGAGCAGGCCGCGTCGCGTGATCTTGTGTCTCTCTGCGCCGGAGTCTGCGACAGCTCCGGTGTTCCTGGTTTCGTTGCTCATCTACCTTTCTCCTGACCCTGATGCGGTTCACCGGGGGGTGACACCCGGCATCCCGGGTCACCCTCCCGCCCGTTGCGGTCTATAGCATGACCCGGTGCCTCGATCCACGGCACTGATTTCGTGCGGGTGCATCGGTTACTCGTTGATACGTAGTACGTGCGCACGCAAATGCGTGCTTCATGAATGTCACCCCATCCATCGACGTTCGGGTCGTCGCAAGGGCGCGGCAGATGGCAGCCGTTCGGGGCACGAGCCTGAACCAGCTCGAGTGTCAGTTCCAGCAATAGATGCCATAGCTACAGAAATCGCCGCCACACCGTCATTGCGGAATTGTCGCTGCCTCGGATGCGCTCCCCGTGGTGCCCGTCGTCGAGACGGGCGGGGCGCCTGTTTGGCGATTGCGCGCGGGCGCCATCGGCTCGACGCGGTCTATCGCGTGAGCGTTTTGCGCCGTGTGATTTCGCTTTCGGTGAATTGCATGATGACGTCGGTGGCTTCGACAGGCCAGCCGCGATGCGTGCGTTCCCGCAAGGCGAGCGTGTAGAGCGACAGCTTCTTGCCCAACACTTTCGGGCGGGCGTTTTGCATATCTTGCACCGTCAGCGTGAATCCTTCGCGGGTCTGTTCGAATTCGTACCGTGGAAAGGTGTCTCCGGCCATGGCGTGTTGCCACTGTCTTCGCAACTGCTCGATGGGCGTTGGCGGCGCGAGCCTGTCGTCGTCGCGTGCGAGCCTTGCGAGCATCGCGCGCGCCTGAGGGGTCCTTCTCGAATTCGGAAATAGCATCCGGTGCTGTTCCAGAGCGGCGTCGGCCTTTCCGATCCCCAGGTGCTGTAGCAGGTATCTCACGTCTTGGGTGTCTTTCTCGCGGCTCGCTTCGAGCTTCATCGCAAGCAGATATTCACCGCTCGCCCCCGTGACGACGAGTGACTGCGATTCGTAGAGAGTGGGGCTGCGGGGATCGTCGCGCTCCGGGATGAAGCCTCTTGCCTGGTCGTTCAGCCACCTCTGCGGCAAGCCGTGCTCTTGCGCGATTTCGCGAATGGCATCTTCGAGGGCTCTGTGCCCCGCGTCGACCCGCACGTCGATGTCCAGTGTCGTTCGCTCGCGTTCGTAGGCAAGCGCAATGCATGCACTCCCCACGACATGGATTTTTGCGAACGCCCGCTTCTCGCGCAGCCGTTCGGAGAGCCTGTCCAGCAGTGTCCTGATGTCCGTCTTGGATAGTGCCCGTTCGATCACGACGTGAAGATGTCCGAGTCCTCCCGGAATGTCGTTGCTTCGCAACAGTCGGGTTTCCAGGGATCATCGCCGCCGCGCGAGTCGAGGTCCGAGGGATGAATCGGTGTGCCATGTCGCGTGAACGCGCCCGGGCAGTACAGCGCCGCTTCCCACCGCGAGTCGTGGCCTTGCTCGATCGGCACCCATGGCGTGTCCAGGAACCGTTCCGGCTCGTTCATCCACGGCTGCCGCGCGTGGCCGTGCCGTTCGGCGAAGTGCTCTGCGCTCGCTGCGAGCAACGCGTCCCACGGCGTACCCTGGAGCGGCGGCGCCTTTTCGAGGATCCGTCGTTGGACGCTCGCGTCGAGCTGGTGCAGGGACCGTGGTAGATCGCACACGATCGCCCGGTAGATCGACTCGGCCGACAGGGGCTTCGCCGTAAGCGGTGCGAGTGGTCCACCTTTCTATCGATGAGTTGATCGCGTTGGATGACTCCTTTTCACGAGGAGGGTCAGCCGATGCAGGATTCCACACGAAGTACCGCCGCTGATCGGGAGCGCGCGAGCGTCCAGGGGTCGAACGGCGCAGCGACGGGTCGGTCGCGCCGGCGCTGGAGTGCCGAGGAGAAGGCGCGAGTGGTGCGCGAGAGTTTGCGGCCCGGGGAGCGCGTCGGCGAAGTCGCCCGGCGCTACGGGATCTCGCGCTGGCAGTTGTCGACGTGGCGCAGCCTCGCCCGCGAGGGCAAGCTCGCGGTGACGTCATCGGCCGAGGCGGTGGGTGTCGAACCGCAACCGCAGCCGGCGTTCGCTGCGCTCGAGGTGGACAGCGCGAGGGGTGCGGGTCCGATGGGGTCGGTTGTGATCGAGTCGCGAGAGGTGACGGTGCGTC
>JAJDUQ010000305.1 GCA_022826505.1 Gammaproteobacteria bacterium | reverse complement strand
AGGACGACCTGGAGGCGCAGATCGAACGATGCCGCGGACTGCTCGAACGGTCGCGACGCTGGGTGCAGTTCTCGGCCGAACCGTTCCGCGACGCGATGTCCTGCTCCCTGGAGCTGATGGGCGCCGCGCCGTTGCAGGAGGGTCGCACCGAGGACGGCGAGGCGGTCTGGACGTTCCCGCCGCTTGCCGGCAAGGCGCAGACGGATGCGAGCTGGACCGCCACCCTGGACACCCTCCGCGCACCCCGCAAGACCCACCAGAAGCTCGCCGAGTGGCGGCGGGAGGCGCCGATCCGGCCGGTGGTGTTCGAGGATGCCGGAGTGCTCACCGACGACACCGTGCACCTGCACCTGGAGCAGCGCATGGCGCAGCGCCTGCTGGCCCGGTTTCGTGCCCAGGGTTTCGTGCACCACGACCTCTCCCGCGCCTGCCTGGTGCAGGCCGCCGACTCCATTCCCCGCGTGGTGCTGCTCGGAAGGCTCTGCCTGTTCGGACGCCGCGCCGAGCGACTGCACGAGGTGCTCGTCCCGGTCGCCGCACGCTGGACCGAGCCGTCGCGCCGGACCGGATCGCTCAGGGCATACGCGGAGGAGGCGGAGGCACGAACGCTGGAACGCCTGGAGTCCGCCCTGCAGAAGGCCCGCGCGCCCGGCGATACCATCCACCGTCGGCTGCTCGAATCCGCCGCCCGGGACATCGAAGACCTCCTGCCGCAGCTCGAGGAGCGCGCCGAGCTTGTCGCCGAGAGCGCGGCGGAGCGGCTGCGCGGGCGCGGCGAGCGGGAGGAGCGGCAGCTTCGCGAAACCCTGGAAGGCCAGCGCGAGCGCGTGGAAGCGGAGCTCCGCAGGCACGAGGGCGGAGGGATTCAGCTCGTCATGGAGTTCAGCGAGGAAGAGAAGCGTCAGCGGCAAGCGGACATCGCCTCGTGGCGGACGCGCCTCGCCCAGTTCGACCGCGACCTGGAAACCGAACCCGACAGGATTCGGGCGTTCTACGAAGTGCGGGCCAGGCGGGTGGAGCCGATTGGGTTGGTCTATCTTTGGCCGGATACCGGGTGATGGGGGGACGGTCATGAGCTTCCGTCAGTTCCGGGAGACCAGGCTGCGGAACTTTCGTTGCTTCCGCGAGCAGCAGACCGCCCGCCTGGCGCCGCTGGGGAGAATCCATACGACCAGGGATCGCAAGGACTTCCGGCCCGCCACAGGAAGCTGCTCGGCATGAGGAGTCTCTGCCGCGCGCCCGAGCACCGATAGACCGGCTACAGACCCGCCACCGCCACATGCCCGCCCCCGACCCCGACACCCGCGCCCACCTCGAATGGCTCGGCTTCATCCAGCCGAACGGCCTCGTGGTCTCGGCGCCCGCGCTGGTCAAGGCCGGAGCGGTCCTGAACCGACAGGATGCGGAAGGGCAGAGCCGTCTGACCGGCTGCATCCGCGAGCGCGCGCTCGACCAACGGCGCGGTCCGGAGCCCTGCATCCGTGACTTCCGGGAGTTCGCCGCCTCCGTCCTCGGCTGGGACTTTTCCTCCCGAGGGTATGCCGGCACGGACGACGCGCCGATTCCGCCGGAGCTCGAAGTCCCCCTCCCGGACTACGGCGAGACACTCCGTCCCGACTTCGCCGTCCGGGAGCGCGATCCACGGAACGGCGCGTCGCCCTGGCAGCTTCTCGTGCAGGTGCTCGACGCGGGCCGGGACTTCGACGTTCCGGCGAGCGGTGGCGGTACCGGCTCGCGCCTGGAAGCCTCGCCCCAGGGGCGCGCCGAGCGTCTCCTTCGCGGCACCGGGGTTCCCGCTGGCCTCCTGTTCAACGGCACCGCGCTTCGCCTCGTCTCCGCCCCGCGGGGCGAAAGCTCCGGCTGGATGGACTTCCGCGTCGCGGACATGAGCCGGACCGCCGGGCGCCCGCTCTGCTCCGCACTCCGCATGCTGCTCTCCGAGCAACGCCTCCTCGCATGGCCCCGTAGCCAGCGGCTCGCCGCGCTCCTGGAAGACAGCCGCAAGTACCAGAACGAGGTGAGCGAGCGTCTCTCCGAGCAGGTGATGCACGCGCTCTACGAGCTTCTGCGCGGGCTCCAGGCCGCCCATGACGCGTCCGGCGGAGAGCTGCTGCACGGGCCGCTCTCTCCGGAAGGCGATCGCAACGACATCTACCGCGGTCTGCTCTCCGTGATACTGCGCCTCGTCTTCCTCCTCTACGCCGAGGAGCGCGGCATGCTGCCGGAGAACGAGACCTTCGTCCGGCACTACTCGCTCACCGGCCTCTACCAGCGCCTGCGCGAAGACGCCGCGCACCACCCGGACACCATGGACCAGCGCTTCGGCGCCTGGGCGCAGTTGCTCGTGCTGTTTCGCCTCGTCCACGACGGAGCGCGCGACTACCGCACCGGCGGCGCGGTCAGCCTGCCGGAGCGCCGGGGCGCGCTGTTCGACCCGGACCGCTTCCCGTTCCTCGAAGGCCGCCGTGCCGGAGCGGGCGCGGGCGCCCGGCAGAGGTTCGAGCGCGTCCGGCCGCCGCTCGTCTCCGACGGCGCCGTGTACCGGGTGCTGGAGAAGCTGCTCGTCCTCGACGGTGAACGCATCTCCTACCGCACCCTCGACGTGGAGCAGATCGGCTCGGTGTACGAGACCATCATGGGCTTTCGGATGGAGATCGCGACGGGCCGATCCGTCGCCATCAAGCCCGCGAAGAAGCTCGGCGCTCCGAGCACCGTCGATCTCGACGCGCTGCTGGCGCAGGGGACGGGCAGCCGAGCGAAATGGCTGCAACCGCGAATCGACCGGAACCTGACGGACACCGTCGCGAAGGGACTCCGCGCCGCCGGGACGGTGGAAGACCTGCACGCGGCGCTCGACCGCGTGCTGGACAAGGACGCGACCCCGGACCTCGTTCCGGCCGGCGCCCTGGTGCTGCAACCGAACGAGGAGCGCCGCCGATCGGGCTCCCACTACACCCCCCGCGAGCTGACCGAGCCCATCGTGCGCCAT
>JAJDUQ010000026.1 GCA_022826505.1 Gammaproteobacteria bacterium | reverse complement strand
GCGTGAGAGTTCGGACAACTCGGGCGGTGACATCATTCGGAGTCTCCATGCTGACAGTTAGATAAACTGTCAGAAAGATACCCGAAACCGCCCGATATCCCTACACTTAATTCACGTCGCACAATCCTGACGTGCACCCGTCACCACGGGGCCACTTGACGACGTCGATGAAATGGCGCGCAGTACCGGACCGAAGCGCTGCCTTGTCGCGCAGGTGCCCTCGAGCAGGACGGGGTGATGACATTCCGGGTGAAGGAGTCGTCGGGCCTGTCGATCGTCGAACGGTCGCTCGAAGCCCCGCTCGGTGACCAGGACGGCTATCTTACCCTCAACGATCGTTTCTTGGTGGGCGCGCTTCCGATCCCGCTGGCGCGCCGCCAGGGGCCGGCACACCTCATGACGAGAGCCACGGTTCGACGCGGAGGTACCCAGCCCGCGAGCGTACCGTTCAACGACGGCGGGTATCTGTGCAACGCGATTCATCCGCACCTCGTCACCGTCGAATGAGCATTCGGCACAAGGCGAACAGAGGGACACTCCATGAAGATCACGCGAATCAGCGTCCATCAGGTCGATGTTCCCATCAAGCCCGCGACCATCTCCCACAACCGGGTGATGTCGGTGTTCGACGAGACCATCGTGCGCATCGAGACCGACGCCGGCATCGACGGCTGGGGTGACAGCGTACCGTAGGGTTCGAACTTCGTTGCCGCCTTTGCCCGCGGCGTGCGTGCGGGTCTGGACGAGCTTGCCCCGCAGCTCATGGGTCGCGACCCGAGAATGGTGTCCGCAATCGGTGAGCTGATGGACTCGGCGATGACCGGCCAGCCCTATGTGAAGACGGCGCTGGACGTGGCCTGCTGGGACATCCTGGGACGATCGCTCGGCACGCCGCTCTACATGCTGCTGGGGGGCATGGTGACGCCGCGGCCGGAAGTGGTCGGCTCCGTGCCGCCGCAACCGGGCGAGGAGCTGGAGGCGGCGATGGCCGCGCTGCGGGCGGACGGAATCGCACAGTTCTCGGGGAAAACCAGCGGGGATGTCGCCGGGGATATCGCGTATCTGCGCTGGATGGGCGAGCGCATGCGACCCGGCGAATCCCTCAAGTACGACGGCAACGGCGGCTGGCGCGTCGACGAGGCGGTTCGTGTCGCCAGGGGCATGGGCGACATCGACGTGTACTTCGAACAACCGTGTGCGACCTACGAGGAGTGCCGCGACGTGCGGCGCACGACGGGTGTTCCGCTCATCCTGGATGAATCGGCAACGGATGTGCGCACCGTCCTTCGCGCCCTGCGCGATGGCGTGCTCGACGGGCTGAACGTCAAGCTTGCGAAGGTCGGCGGGATCTCGAAGATGCGCCTCATCCGCGATCTCTGCGTCGCGTTGAATGTTCCGATGGAAATCCAGGACTCCTCCTACAGCGATCTCGCCTGCGCGGTGGTCGCCCACATGGGCCACTCGACGCCGCAACGCTGCATCCGTTCGGTCATTTATCCGAAGGGCCTGAAGACAGCGACGGTGACGAACCCCCCGGCCGTCGCGGGCGGGCGGATGGTCGCGCCTGACGGACCGGGAATCGGCTCGGTGCCCATGCTGGACGCGATTGGAGATCCGATCGCCGTGTACGGATAACGGCATCGTGCGGGGAACAACAGAGGATATGTCGCTGATTGAAATGGTGGCCAAGGACGGAATCGAACCACCGACACGCGGATTTTCAGTCCGCTGCGTGAATCCTCTATCTCACTGATTCAACATATCTTTCTGGAATGCTCTTCGCGCGTAGTCACCTTCTCTACCACCTTCACGCGCGGGAACGTACGGGACATCATGAGACAGACTTCACCGGACTTTCGCTAGGCGGCGGCAGTACCTTTGTGACATGGAGTCCCGGCCCTCGTCGGCCAAAGTCGCGCAGTCGGTCAGGCGACCTTCCCAACTTGACCTTGGCCGCTCATGGGCTGAACCGGTCCAAGGGCCATCTCCATGCTGCCATCTGGTTCCGCAACACGAATTGATGCTGGTTCGCGTAGCGTGTGTTGGCGGTTCGCCGTGATTCCCCTTGCTCCCCATGCCAAGGAGTCCCACAAGTGGAATGAAAAACCGTTCTTCAGAGTATCCTAAATGGCGTCGCGGCCCGTGCTGGTGTCGGCCTTACCGTATGGGCCGTCCGTCATCACCACGAGAGGCTGTGTGTGCGACGACAACGAAGCCATTCATTCGTGGCTTCAGGAAAACACTGGCCCCGGGAGAAGGGCAGTGCTGTCGCACCACGCGCGCCGGACGAATCTACCAGACGACCGGGTCCGATACATCTGCAGCGTCGACGGCCGGATCCACCTGTCGACCGGTGACCGCGAAGGGATGTGGGCTCCGCATGAGGTTCGGGAACATTCGCGCGGGCGATGATTGAGTACCTCGAATTGCGGGGCCGTGGGTTCGCAGTGGGTCGCGGCGAGGTGCCGTGCACCACGGCCGAACGAACCTACAGACGTACGGATCGCCGACCATGGAGCACGGGACCAACATGCGGTCGATAGGCCAGGACGATTTCGCCCGTCGGTTCTCCGTCCGGGGCGCGAACCTCATGTGGTTGCTCGGTGCTGGCGCTTCGAATGCGGCAGGGTTGCCAACGGCACACGATCTGGTGGTCGAGTTCAAGAGGATGCTCTACCTCAGCCAAAGTGGCCGGAGCGTCCAACCGGGCGACATTGCGGAACCGGCCATTCGCAATCGCATCGAGGCGCATGTGGAGTCCCTCGGGCTTCCGGAAAGCGGGGATCCCGACGAGTACGCGGCGTACTTCGAAGCGGCATTCCCAGACGAGGCGGATCGGGCGCAGTTCATCGACGGACAGCTCGCCGGGGCCAAGCCGTCGTACGGCCACATGGCGCTCGCGTCTTTGATGTCGGCGGGGCTCTGTCGGCTGGTTTGGACGACGAACTTCGACACACTGGTCGCAGATGCGTGCGCGGCCATCTTCGAGACGACGGGCAGCTTGACGACGGCGACGCTCGACGCGCCGGGACTCGCCCGGCATGCGATCGCGGCGGATCGGTGGCCAATTGAGGTCAAGCTGCACGGAGACTTCAGATCCCACCGTCTGAAGAACACGAGGGACGAATTGCGAGGACAGGATCGCGAGCTGCGCAGCATGCTGGTCGATTCCTCAGCGCGCTTCGGTCTTGTCGTCGTCGGGTACAGTGGTCGGGACGACTCCGTGATGAGCGCGCTCGAAGACGGGTTGGCGAAGGAGAAGCCGTTTCCCGCGGGCTTGTTCTGGCTTCAACGGGACGGAGACGCGCCGGCAGCTCGCGTCGAGGAACTTCTAAACCGCGCGGTCGACGCGGGAGTGGACGCGGCGCTCGTGGAGATCGAGAGCTTCGACGAGGTGATGCGCGGCCTGGCGAACCTGTGCGATGAAGTCGATGAAGAGGTGCTCAGCAGGTTCGCGTTGGACCCCTGGCACTGGAGCCCCGCGCCGCGGTCTCCTGGGCGTGGCTCGTGGCCGGTGGTGAGGCTGAATGCCGTGCCGGTGCTCGAGGTGCCGACGCACTGCCGGCGGGTGGAATGCGAGATCGGCGGAACGGCGGAGGTTCGCGAGGCCGCGAAGGACGCGTCCGTCGTCGCCGTCCGATCGCGCGTGGGTGTGCTCGCGTTCGGATCGAACGTGGAAGTACGGCGGGCGTTTGATCCTTTTGGAGTGACGGAGTTCGACCTTCACGCGCTGGACGCGGGCTCGCAGACCGAACGCGGCCTGCTGCACGACGCCTTGCGTGCCGCATTGATTCGCGCCGGGGGCCTCGCTGCCGTGCCGGACAACCGCCGGGCGCTGGTGCCGGCCGAGCCGCGCGACCCGTGCTGGAACCCGCTGCGGAAGATAGTCAAGACGCTCGGCGGCGAACTTGGCACTGACGACGAGATCAGGTGGCATGAGGGAATCAGTACCAGGCTGGAATGGTCACAAGATCGGCTTTGGCTTGTGTTCAATCCCCGCACGGTGTTCGAGGGAGTGACGGACGACAACAAGGCGATGGCCGCCGACTTCGCGCGGGAAAGGACGGTGCGCCGGTATAACAGGGAGTTGAACGGTTTGCTGGATTTCTGGTCGCGCTTTCTCGGAGAGGCGCAGGAGGACTTGCGAGCCTTCGGAATCGGCGATGGCGTCGACGCCGCGTTCCGGATAGGGAGCACGACTGCATTCTCAAGGAGGGCTTTCACGTGAATCTCAAGCTCGCTAACCACGCTTGGCTGCCCGAGCCGATGCTGACGTTCAGCTCCGAGGGCACGTCGAAGCAGGCGCGCCATCCTCTCAAGGGGCTATGCGGCAACGGGCCGTATTCGGCGGGGCTCGTGCCGGGTCCAATCCGGATCGCGACGATTTCGCCGGGGCGCGAGAGCGAAACCCTGTACGGGTTCATGAAGAGGCTGCGCCAGAGGTGGAAGCCGAGCGAAAGGCTGGACTACTTGCCCGCGTGTCCCGGGTTCAGGGAAGCCTTCGGGCTTGACATGCAGGCGGCGGGTTCTTCGTGTCACATCCGCCTCGAGGACCGGGTCGACGCCGATGTCCAGACGTCGGACACGCCGCACGTGGTGCTCGCAGAGCACATCGTGCGGGCGATCCAGGCGCTTTCCCGACACCGGACCGAGTTCGACTTGGTGTTCATATACGTCCCGGAGCGGTGGCATCCTGGCTTCGCAGGTGGCGAGGGCGACGACTTCGACCTGCACGATCACATCAAGGCGTTCACCGCAGGAGCGGGGATCCCGGTCCAGTTGGTTCGCGAAGGCAGGGCGATCACCTACCCCTGCCAGGCGAGCGTGATGTGGCGCATAGGCTTGGCGATCTACGCGAAGGCAGGAGGTGTTCCCTGGAAGCTCGCCGAAGCGGATCCGGAAACGGCGTACATCGGCATTTCCTATTCCGTCCGCGGTGTGGAGTCGGATCTGCCGCGTTTCGTCACGTGCTGCAGCCAGGTATTCGACTCCGACGGAGCCGGGTTAGAGTTCGTGGCCTACGACGCCCGGGAGGTCGACGTCGAGCACGACAATCCCTTCCTCTCCCAGAACGAGATGTTTCGGGTGATGACCCGGTCAATGGATCTGTACCGCCGCCGGCACGCCGGTCGTTCGCCGAAGCGAGTGATGGTGCACAAGAGCACGGAGTTCAAGCGCGAGGAGAGGGACGGCTGCATGGAGGCGTTGCGCGTGTGCGAGGCGGTCGACCTGGTGCAGGTGGTCGAGAATGTGGACTGGCGGGGGGTGCGCATCGACGGACGGGGAAAAAGCAAGGGCAGTCCCGCGGCGTTTCCGGTACCGCGAGGTACGGTCCTCCCGGTCAGCGACCGCGAGGCCTTACTCTGGAACCATGGCGATGCAAGTGGGGTCACGTCGCGGTCGTACTTCCAGGGCAGCCGAAGCACTCCACGACCTCTACGCCTGGTTCGACATGTCGGCCACGGGTCGTGGCACGACACGGCGCAAGCCATCCTCGGCCTCTCGAAGATGAACTGGAACAACGATGCGTTGTACGACCAGTTGCCGGTGACGATGAGCTACGCGAAGGTCTTGTCCAGGGTCGTCAAGCGCATCCCGCAGTTACGTCGCTCGCCGTACCAGTTCCGCTTCTTCATGTGAGCGCTGCATTGCTCCGGGGAGCTTTGAGGTGGTCCCCAGGACGGGATACCCGGGCTTCCCCAAGCTCAGGGACTGAGGCGTCGCTCCGACCAGGACTTCACCCTCACCGCTCGCGTGTCTGCGCTGAATTCGTGCCCTGAGGGCACGATCTCGGGCCGTATCCGCCGGTTCAGTTTTCGTGGGGGCAGGGCAGGGTCGGCACGTCGATGCCGAGCCACCGGAACCCTACGTGGTCGGCGAGTAGATCTTCCATTTCGTCGAAGAGGAGACGCTGGGCGAGGCGAAGCTCCTGGAGGCGCTCCCGACGTGTGGGCTCACCACCCTCATCGTCGGATTCCCCGACGGTGTAGAGCGTCACGTCGAGCCTTTGGGCGAGGCTCCGGCAGAACTCCGTCTTCCCAGTCCCGGGCTCTCCATGCACGAGAATGTTGACCCCCTTGGTCCCTGCACGAAGCGCCCCGCGGAGCAGAGCCTCGATGATCAGCGACTCGCCGATTCTCGTTGTGAGGATGAGCATGTCGAGCCCACCAACGACAAAGCTGCAGTCCTACGCGCCCTGAGCAAGGTCTGGGACCGGATCGCCGACAAGGCGAGAGACGTCCCGTTCAAGTTCACCGTCACGGCGACGAAACTCAACGAGTGGCCCCGAGGCAGCACGAACTGTTCCCCCGGGAAGAAGGGGAAGTACCGGGGGGTGCTCGACACCGTGCGGGACCGCTTCGGAGCGCGGGAACTCACCCTCGGGGACGGCGCCGACAAAACGGGACGGTACACCGGTCTCAAGATCAGCTTCGAGCACATCCCCAGCGTCGAAACCTTCGGGTGGAACCCCTTCATCCCTCGGCATCGCGGCCCGTTTCGCCCCGAAGGCTCCAAGGTGTTCATGAACCGACTTCTGGAGCAGACGCCGGTCGGGACATTCCAGGAGGACCCTGTCGACGTGGTGCTCCGCTTCGACGAAGATGCCGCGCACGATGCTCGCAGCTTCCTGTTTCATCCGGGTCAGACCGCCGAGTGGAACGAAGATGGCACGCTTACCGGGTCCTTTCGCGCCGGCGGCACCCAGGAGATGTGCTGGCACCTCGTGACGTGGGGCCAGACCGTCACCATCGAGAAACCGGCAGAGCTTCGCCGGCGTCTTGCCGAGATGGGTCAAGCGCTTGCTACCCATCATGGACCCCGCGCGTGACGCGGGAGCCGCGACTCAGCCAGTACCACCAATGGTCTATGTCTTCGTGCTGCAGCGGAACTCTCAGCCGACTGCCGAACGGCCGTGTACGCGAGCACCTGACAACAACGAAGGAGAGGTTGAATGAACGAAATCGCAGTCTCCGGGACCGCAGTCGACCCGTTTCATCGCAATCGGGCAATCATCTTTTCGCTCTTTGCACTCGTACTGGCTGTCTTCTCGTTCCATGGAGTCCTCGACAATCTGGCGTCCACCAAGATCGCCGAGCTAACCAAGGAGTCACTTGGACTGCTTCTCGTCTCCAGGGGAATTAACGCAGCCGTTTCCATTCTCCAGACGATCGAGTTCAAGATCCCATTTGTCTCGTCTGCCCAGATCGGCCAGATTCTCGATCCGGTCAACGACGGTGCCGAACGGCTTTCAGCCGCCTTGATATGGGCCACTGGTTCGCTGTTCTTGCAGAACATCTTGCTCAAGATCACTTCGGGAGCGATTTTCAAATGGGGGTTCTTCGCCATCTCTGCCATGACAGTGACCTTCCTGTTGCTCGCACAGTCGAACCGCATTCGTACCGCGTTCGCCACGAGTCTCGGCGTCTCCCATGTAGCCCTTGCGCAGTTTCAAGGCCTTCTCATCAAGATTTTCATCGTGGCGACCATCGTCCGATTCATCGTGCCCGCCTTTGCAATCGCGAGCTTGCTCACAAGCGAGGCGCTCGTCGCTCCTGAAATTAAACAACATACGGAGGAGCTCGAACGCCAGGAGAAAAGCCTATCGAAGTTGGGGACGCAGATCTCGGAAGCACGCGACGAGGTGATCAAGGAACAGACGACCGAGGATGAGACTCCGACCCACGACGGCACAAATTACACCGTTCCCGACACAACAATCGAGGAGACCTCCTCCGCCTCCGTGCAATCAGAGTTCCGCCCCGAAGCCTTACAGGTCCTCCGTGAACAAAGGCCGGAATTGGAAAGGACCCTCACATCGCTGGAATCGGAGAGGGAGACGTTGACCCATCGGATCAGCGAAAGACAGAATGCGGGCTGGACGAACTGGATACGGAAATTCGCCGGCGACTCTAATGAGGCACTTGCGGAAGCGAGTGCTCGAATCGAGCAACTTGAGTCGGCAATTGACCATAAGGAATCAGAGGTCGCGTGTATCGACCAGAACACCGCCGGAGAGCCATGCGAATCTTACTTGGCTGAACATCGAAACGAGGCGCTCGGCGATCTGAAGCTGCAGCTCAAGTCCGAGCAGAAGGACCTGCGTGAGAGACTTCAGTCGCTAGAGGAGGAACGGGAGAGACACATCGACGCGACCAGCGGTGAAGCTGAGGGCGGGACACGCTGGCGCGACAAAGTCGTCGGCGCTTTGCCAAAGCTCCTCGGTGATGATTCCGCCGAGGAGGTTGAGGCGGTGAAGCGCGGAATCGAGGACATCGACCATGACATTGCCGAGACGTCGACGCTGGCGAAGCAACAGGAATCGGTGGTGGCATGCGTCAACCGCCGCATCACCGGGGAGCACTGTGATTCGGCGGCCATCGATGATTCCGTCCGGTCCGCTCTCGACAGCATGAGGGAACAACTGGCATCGGACCTGCGGGGTCTGCGCGCTGATCTGACTTTAGGACGGGAGGAACGGACGCGGTTGTCGGAACTGGAAGCACTCAAGGCGGAACGCAGGCAGGTCGATAGAAAAATCGAGAAAAGCAAGGATCTCATCGACCGCAACGAATCGGACTTGGAATGCGCCGAACGGTTCGTTGCCGGGAAGGACTGCGACACCATTTCCGAGAACCTTCGCCAGTGGGCGTCCGAGAAGGGAACCGCAGCGACCGCCATCGTCTCGAAAGCCACGCTCGCCGCTGGGAAGGGGCTGTCGACCGCAGGCCAAGCCGCAGGTCGCATGGTCTCTTCAGTCACCGAATCGACGACCCGGGCGTTTTCCAAGATGAGCCTGGGCGTGCTGGATGGGTTCAAGGCAATTGTCGACGATGCGAACGACATGGTAACCAGAATGGCTCAGATACTGGTTCTCATCGTCATAGAGAACGTCGTCCTTCCAATCATTTTCTTGGCCATTGCACTGAAGGGCAGTGTACCGGTAGCGCGTGGGCTGATGAGGGTAAGCACCACCATGAGCGAAGACGCGCGGGAAGCACTGGCGGCTATGGACAAAGCGCTCCCGTCTCCGAAAGGTTGATAGAGACGAACTGACTGCGACGCGCGACAGGCTCGGGCGGGATGGCCCGAGCCTGTCGTTTGGATCCGTGATTGGCGAATGGGTTCCGGTCTGCCGGCGAGTCGCCGCGCAATTCACCTGGAATCGGGGGCCCTTCGCATCGCGTTGTTCCGGATGTCCGTGTCTCGGGTGAGTACCCGATCGCAGTGAGTTACGTGAGGACAAGAGCCCCGCGACACAGCCGCGGCTCTCATCCCCGCTGACGACTTCTGGCGTCGGAGGAAATTGACCTATTGGCGAATGCTACTCGCAATCGACGGGTTTCCCTTCTTAAACGAGACGGCGCGCCGTGATTCCCATCTGTCGTCGTCTCCCTCGCGACGTCCGGGTGAACGCGCACACGAGTGTCGTAGGCACCGTGCCCTAGCAGGTGACGTCGAACCGGTGGGACGGTCGGATGTCGTCGACGCTTCGCCCGAGGTCGTATCCGTAGCGGTTCGCGATCTCGTGTCGCACCGTCCCGGCACCTTCCCCTTGCAGGGCCTCGGTCACTGCCCTGGTCCCCTTCATTCCCTCGGAATGGTCGTGCGTAATCTCCGTGACCAGGTCGCTCACCGCGAGCGCTTCTTCGAGTGGTCGTACACGGGAGAGGAGTGCGATGTAGCGGACCGCCCCAATGGAGCCACCCATATTCGCGTCAATCGAGCCAGCCAGTGCGAGCCGTGCCCCAAGAAGCGGCGTCCCGCCAATGGGTACGCGTCGGGCGCGGGCAGATGAGGCCGAATGATTTCGGGTCAGGATCCGGAATTGACTGTGGGGACTGCTTTCGGGAATAGCTGAGTCACCCAGGAAAGCGCACCGCCCACGAGTCTTCCAACTCGCCTTCATCGTCTTCAATCTCGTCCGGGGATTCCATGCCGGTGATCACGGTCAGGGTCTTTCCGTAGCTGCCCAGCCCAACGACCTCCTCGACGATCGTCTGGCGATGCGGCCCGTTGAACCAGTCCTGAAGGCCACTCTGTCCGCCGGCGCGCAGTCCCCGAGCGATGTTCTCCGAATCGGCGTTGAAGTCCGCCGTCACGCTGCTCGCGGGCAATGGCGTGCCCTTTCGGATCCATTCGAGCCCCGGGAAATCCTTCAGCGCGCTCGACATGAACGCATAGTCGATGGTGTTGGCTCCGCTACGAACGACAGCTACCGGATCACGATGGGTCTGGGCATACCGGATGGCCGTAGCCTCAAGGGAGGTTTCGCACTTCGCTTGGAGCGCCTCGATCGCCTGAAGCCCATCGACGCCGCGGCGCACGGCTGAACGGAAGAGCTTGGCGGGCATGAGCAGTGCCGAGGCGAATTGGTCCGCTTCCTGCTCGTAGCGATCAGCGCTGCGAAAGCCCGCCTTCGAGAAGTGCTGGCCGCGGACATCGAGGACGGCATCGATGTGTCCGGGAAGCCGGTAGTGGCCGATCTCATGGGCCACGGAGAAATTTCGGAAGCCCTTGTTGTCGATGTGGGTAGGATATCCGATGCCGAACACGCCACGAACGTGGAGCAGCATTCCGGAGGCCCCGCCAGCAGACGCAGGGAGCGGAGTCGTTTCGATGTCCAGCCGACGCGCAATCGCGAACGGATCGATAGGCAGGGCGTCAATCCCGAGTTCACGCAGGAGCTGTTCAGCCTCCTGATGCACTTTGAAGTATTGATCGCGCTGCCAGGGCACCTACTCGCCCTCCCTTCTTTTCTGGTCGGCCTTTTGCGCCAACATCTGGATGAAGTCGTCGGCCATCTCCTGATACTCGGTCGAGAGGCCGGAGTAGTCACGGTAGAGCTTGTCGACGGTGGCGGCTGAAGCATCCATCACATCGGTGCGGCCGAGCAGGTAGTCGGTTGTCACCCACAGGGCATCGGCCAGCCGCTTGAGGTTGTCGAAGGAAGGCTTGCGAGTGCCGGTCTCGAAGTGGGAGACGGCCGAAGGCTGTAGGTTTGCGGACCGGGCAAGCTCGCTCTGGCTCACCTTGCGCGCCGCCCGCGCGGTCCGCAGCCTCACCGGAAACACCTCCGTTGGCTCGATTGAATCGGTCATTACGATGCCGTATACTCGCTCATGACGCTTTCGTTACGGTCGCGCAGCGGCCTTTTTTGCGGCCGAAGTCATGACGAATTCGTCACATACTACGATACATACCGCATGACGACAAGGAGACTGACCATGCGCAAAGGACCCGAGACCCATCATGTCGTGCCGAATCCGAAGGGCGGCTGGGACGTGAAACGTGGTGGCGCCGCCCGCGCCAGCAGCCACCACGATACCAAGCGGGATGCGATCGATCACGGCCGGGCGATCAGCCGCAATCAGCACACCGAGCTGCGGATCCACAACCGGGACGGCCGAATCGCGGGCAGCGACAGTCACGGCAACGATCCGTTTCCGCCAAAGGGCTGACGGTCGGATGAGTCCGATGACGGACGGCTGCAGACGCCATCGTCATGGACACGGCGGTCAACGCCGCCATGACGTGCGCGGCAGCGCCCGCGTCGATTGCGAGGGCAGCCGCCGAAGGCAGCCGCCGGGACTGGCGGAGACGAGGGGGCCGTGATGCGTCTCGGCGAAAGACAACGGATCGACCCGGGAAAGACCGTGCCCATCATGCGGCTGGTCGGCTCTCGGCCCTCCTGGGCGGGTACCGGTCGACCCGCGACTACAGGCTGCGTGAGCCCATAGCCGACGAGGATTCTCCATGGAAGCTGTGCGACGAATCGAAGATGACGTGCAGGCAATGTCGTCATCCGCGGCCGACCAGGCACCGCAACGGCAAAGGCGCCGGCTCCTTTGCATTGACGGCGGCGGAATCCTCGGCACGTTTCCAGCAGCATTTCTTGCAGAGCTGGAACGGCGCCTCGACAACCCGATCGGGTCGTACTTCGATCTCATTGCAGGAACGTCGACGGGGGGAATCATTGCGATCGCCCTGGCGCTTGGGCATCGCGCAGCGGAGATTCTCGACCTCTACGAATCCCGGGGACCGGAGATCTTTGGTCAGGATGGAGACACCCTGTTCAATCGGGTGACCGAATGCCTGCGGATTCTTCGTTGGTTGTACAGGAACAAGCACGACTCGGACGCCCTGCGTGCCGCGCTTCGCGGTGTATTCGGAGACAAACGCATCGGTGACGCAAGGACTCGTCTGCTCATCCCTGCCTGGAACCCAGTGGCTCAATCCGTCTACATCTACAAGACCGCGCATCATCCGCGGCTGGAGACAGACTATCGAACAAGCGCTGTTGATGCGGCGCTCGCAACATCGGCCGCCCCGACCTATTTCCGACAACACATCACCGGACGCGGTGTCGGATTGCTGGACGGCGGGGTCTGGGCGAACAACCCGACCGCCATAGCGACGGTGGAAGCGCTGGCGGTGCTCGGCTGGCCGCGGGAGTCCCTGCATGTGCTGAGCCTAGGCTGCTTGGAAGAGACCTATTCGATCTCGAAGCGGTCGGGACTCGGGACTCTGGGTGCGAAAGTCGTGAAGCTGTTCATGGACGGGCAATCGCACGGGGCGATGGGAATCACCAAGCTGCTCACGGGACATGAACACGAGCGTACGGCTCTGTATCGAATCAATCACACGGTCCCGTACAACGCGTACCGAATGGATGACAGTCGCGTCATCCAAGATCTAAAGGGTCTCGGTCACTCGAAGGGGCGTGACCGGATGCCGGTACTGAAGCCGGTGTTCTTCGACCGTCCGGTGGACGAGTTCACTCCGATACATCAACTCGCTGAGGAAAGAGATGGCAATTGACAGGAGCAAGTACTCCAGATTCCTGGAGAACGTGGCGGACGATCTCGATATTCCGCCGGGCAAGTATCGCGATGCGGTGGACCGGTATCAAGCGGTCGGGCGATGGCTCGAGGACGGCCAGTATCCGGACTGCGCAGGCCGGCCAAGCATCTATCCGCTGGGCTCCTTCCGCCTCGGTACGGTCGTGAGGCCGTTGAGGGATGGCATTGAGGCCGACTACGACATCGACCTCGTGTGCGAGTTGCCGATCCAGAAGGATCGGACGAGCCCCCATTCCGTGAAAGCCATGGTGGGCGAACGTCTCCGCGAGCACCACCGGTACCGCACGCTGCTCGACGAGGAAGGGAAACGGTGCTGGACGCTGAAGTACGCCGAACAGGACGGCATCGGCTTTCATCTTGACGTTCTGCCATCGGTCCCCGACCCGCGTGCGCACTTTGATACCTCAATCGCGATCACCAACAACCAAGGTGGCGTCTACGACTGGACCGCAAGCAACCCGCGCGGGTATGGCCAGTGGTTCGACGCGAGGAACCGAGCTGCGTTCGAGATGGTCGTGATGGAACAGAAGAGGGCCATTCAGGCTCGTGCGCCAAGGTTCTACGCGTCCGTTGACGATGTGCCCGACCAGCTCGTACGCACGGCATTACAGCGTTCGATCCAGATCTTGAAGCGCCATCGGGACGTGAAGTTCAACACTGCGAGGGACAATGGCCACGCGCCCATCTCCATCATCATCACGACGCTTGCCGCACACTTGTATCGAGGAGAGCGAGACCTCTACTCGGCGCTGACCAGCATCGTTTCAAATCTCAACGAGTTTGCGGCCCTCGTTGACAACCAGTGGTTTACTCTGAGTGACGCCGCTCTCTCCCATCTGATCCAGCGGACTCCAGATGGAAGATGGTACATCGGCAATCCGGTCAACCCGGAGGAGAACTTCGCTGATCGCTGGCACGAGGAAAACCACGCGCGCGCACGGGCTTTCTTCCGGTGGGTTGGCGCGCTGAAAGAGGACTTCGTCGACGTCATGCTCCAAAGCCGGGTCGAGGCGGTGCGGGGCAAGCTCGCCGCATCGCTCGGTGCGGCGGCGGTGGCGGGCCATCTGGGCTTGATCGCGTCGAGCGCCACCTTGGCATCGAGCGCGCCGAGAATCCACATTGCCGAGGCGGTCAAGCCGTGGATGCGGTGAATGAAGGAGGAACTATCGGCTGAGATTGCCGAGCTGCGAAGGATTCACAGCGGTCTGACGGGAATCGAGGAGAGAACACGTGAGACCGTTGTTTCTGGAGAGTTGCCGTTCGAGGCGTCGCACGAGGGACTCGTCACGATCACGGAGAGCTTCGACATCGAGCTGATCATCCCGGAGGCATATCCTGCGGAGTTGCCGTGGGTCCGAGAAACGGGAAACAGGATCGATTGCAATTACCGTCATGTCTTCCAATGCGGGAGACTCTGCCTGGCGGTTCCCGTTGAGGAGCGTCGGATATTCACTCGACAACCGTCCCTGCTGGGATTTGTGAACAGACTGGTCGTACCGTACCTGTACGGCTATTGCTACTGGAAGGAATTCGGGGAGCATCCATTCGGCGAACAAAGCCACGGTGCCGAGGGGATTACCGACTACTACGTCGAGAGGCTGGAGCTGAATAACGATCTTGCGGCACTGGCCGTGATCGCCTCACTGCTCGAGTATGGGTATCGTGGTCATCACCGTTGTCCGTGCGGAAGTGGAAAAATTGTGCGCATGTGTCACGGAGCGGCACTGCGCGAACTCCACGAGCACCATACTCCGGAGACGCTGGGCGTCGACTTCAGGGCGGTTTTGGAACACGTCCTGAGCAAAGACGGCGTTGAGGGGCTTTCCCGTGCCCCGGCACTCAACGGACAGGTGCGCCGGCTGCTTGAAGCAAAGCAAGTCGGTGGGCGGCCTCGGAGGCGTCCCGGGGGCATCGGCGGAGGATTTGGCCACCGATCGGTACGCGCCTCAGCGGCGAGCGAGGGGGCGCCCTTGGCTCGACTGGTCTAGGTCAGGAGGAAGTGCCAGACGGGGATGTCCGAACTCGCTCCAGGCGGGGTGGAGGACCGGAACGAGCGTCTTGTAAGTGTGGCGAAACATCGTCGAGAACGGAATAGCTCTCATGGCATTGCAGTAGGGATTATCCATCGGGGCCCAGTGAAGCCGAGCCCTGGGATAGACTCCCACCCCCATGAGCGACCAGTTTTTCGATCGCCCCATCCTCAATTCTCCCTACGAGTACCCGTCGCGGCACTGGGAGCTCGACGAGAGCGGCCAGCCCACGAGCCTCATTCTCGACCGCCGCCGCCGCGTGTCGTTCATCACGCCGATTCCGAAGCCGAAGAAGCGCGGCCAGCGCGAGATGGTGTTCGACGCGGCGGCGCAGGCACTGGAGGCGAAGGGACAGCAGTACGAGCTGATGGAGGTCATCAACGAGCTGCGGCGCCGGGTCGATGCGTGGCGTGCAATTCCGGACCCCGGCCGGTGGCGGGTGACTCCCGAGACGGCTCGACTCCTGAAACACTGGCGCAGCCACCGCTTCGGCGACATCCGGCCCTTCTTCTGCCAGGTCGAAGCGGCGGAGACCGCAATCTGGCTGACCGAGGTCGCGCCGGGGCTCGGCAACGAGGGCCGCCGTTTCCTCGACCATCTCGCGGCCGCCAACGAGCAGGCGAATCCCGGCCTCGAACGGCTGGCGCTCAAGCTCGCGACCGGCGCCGGCAAGACCACGGTCATGGCCATGCTCATCGCGTGGCAGACCGTCAACGCGGTGCGCCGTCCCGGCAGCCGGCGGTTCACGCGCGGATTCCTGGTGGTCACCCCGGGCCTCACCATC
>JAJDUQ010000301.1 GCA_022826505.1 Gammaproteobacteria bacterium | reverse complement strand
CGCCCCGCATCCTCCGCGCCAAGTCCAGCAACCCGCCAACAAGGGCGCACCGACATCCCCCACCTGCCAGCCGAAATTAACTGACGCCTCCACCGACCCGCCGAGACCATACTGAAAAAGGACTTTTGAATAGGCCTGAGGTAGTTGGCCTTGATGTCGAGATGGATCTTGGTCACGCCCCAGTCGGGGTCGCTGAAGCGCGGGAAATCGACAATCAGGTCTTCGTCGGCGTCGTCGACATCGCCCATCCACACGTAGATGAATCTGTGGCGTTCGACGACCGGGTACGACTTGACGGCCAGGTTCTTCGGCCACCTCGCCTGGCCCGGAACCTTGATGCAGGTGCCGGTGCAGTCGTAGGTGAGGCCGTGGTAGCCGCATTCCAGGGTATCGCCGATGACGTTGCCCTCCGACAGGGGCAGCCGCCGGTGGGCGCAGCGATTCTCCAGCGCGACCGGGGCACCGTCGCGCTTTCGGTAGAGGACGATGTCCTCGTTCAGCATCGTGACCGCCAGCGGGTCCGAGCCGAGTTCATCGCTCCATGCCGCGACGTACCAGTGGTTTCTGAGAAACATCGCCGGTTCCGGTCGGTCAGCGGGGTGCCGCGGCTCCGGCCGAGTCGCGCGGCGTCTCGTTCCCGTTCGACGCCGTCTGCCTGGCCAGCAGCTCCCGGACGATCTGCCGTGCCTGCATCAGGCCGCCGTCGTGCACCAGCCGAACCTGCTCGTTGATGTTCCAGGCATCGGTGTCCTCGGGATCGTCGTCGATCGCCCGCTGCTGAACCGGGAACAGCACCGAATCCTCGGTGATGATCTGGTCGCACTGGCGTATGAACTCCTCGGTTTCCTGCTCGTTGCCGATGCCCTTGTCGAAGGCGATGTAGCGGAATTGATGCGCCGTCACCTCGGTCTCCGGCGTGAGTCCGTGGAACACGTAGAAGCCCCAGTGCCCCTGATCGTCGAACCAGCTCCCCGGCGGAACGCCCTTGCCGGTGCCGCGCGAGCCGTAGCTCACCCGGATGTACGTGGGCGGCGAGAACTCCGAGACCTGCCAACTGTCGATGTTGCCGTTGTAGCCGCCGAACTCCCGGAAGGTACGGGCCGGCGGCACGTCTTCCATCCAGCGCTTGACGCTGACGGTCTCACCCTCGCGAACGGTTTCGATCCTGGCCAGTTCGGCAATTTCCGGACTTCCGGTCGTGGTGGGATGGACGTAGGCGAGGTGGGACAGGTCCATCAGATTGTCGATGATGAGCTGGACGTGCGCGTCGTGGCGAAACTTGATGTTGGAGACGCCGTACGAGGAATCGTCGATCCAGCCGAAATCCGGGATTTTCGACTCGTCGGCCCGCTCGGGGTCGCCCATCCAGATCCACAGGTAGCGGTGGCGATCGACGATGGGGTAGGACTTGACCGCGGTTCCCCTGGGGATGCGGTCCTGCCCCGGAATCTTGATGCACACGCCGTGGCAGTCGTACAGAAGACCGTGGTAGCCGCACTCGAGGGTGTCACCGATCAGCTTGCCCATCGACAGCGGCAATCGGCGATGGGCGCAACGGTTTTCCAGTGCGACCGGAGTGCCATCTTCCTTGCGGAAGAGCACCACGTCCTCACCGAGATAGGTGCGGGCGAGAAAAGCGCGGCCGACCTCTTCGCTGAACCCCGCGGCGTACCAGTAGTCCCTGAGAAACATGGCCGCTTCCTCGTCTGTCCACGTGAGGTGGTGCCGGCGTACACGGGCTAGCGTATTCTCCCGTCTTTCATGGAACAAGGCCCACCACAGCCCACCACAGCCGGACGTTCACGCTCATGCGAACCGGCCGGGACCATGGAATCCAACGGTTGCTCGGCACGGACACCCGCCGCTTTCACGAGTTCGCGGAGGTGGGCTCGGCGTCCGCGATGTTCAAAAGGGGATAAACTCGAACCTCGGTCCGCACCGTCCGGGCAAGCCGCCGGTGCAAGGCGCGACCTTCCCAGCACGGCGTCGGGACGGGCAGCGGAACAGGACCGATCGGGACACCAAGGGGACCAGGAAGCGGACGAATCGATGACCGATACAGGGACGTACGATGGAGCGGGCGAACGCTGGGACGACAGCTTCGACGTTGCCGTGGTGGGATACGGGTACGCGGGCGCGATCGCCGCAATCGAAGCGAGCGATGCCGGCAGCTCGGTCCTGTTGCTGGAGAAGATGCCGGACCCCGGTGGCATTTCCATCTGCTCGGGCGGCAACGTACGCACCGCGGACGACGCGGACGAGGCGCTCGCCTACCTGAAGGAAACCGCGGCGGGGACCACGCCCGACGACGTGCTGGCCGTCCTGGCGCAGGGCATGACCGAGGTCCCGGCGTACTTCGAGCGCCTGGCGAAGGCGAGCGGGGCCGGGGTTGCGAGACGGGAAGCGCCGGGAAACTATCCCTTTCCCGGCATCGACACCTTTGCCTACTACTACATCGACAGCGTCCCGGAGTTCGATCCGGCCGCCCGCTACCCGCACGTCAACAGCTATCTGCCCATCCACCGAGCGGCCGGCGTGCGGCTGTTCAAGGTCATGGAAGACAACATCGAGCAACGCGACATCGCGGTATGGCTCGAATCGCCGGCCCGGCGCCTCCTCACCGGAAAGGACGGATCCGTGCGGGGCGTCATCGTCGACACCCCGTCCGGTACGCGCCGCATCCGGGCCCGACAGGGCGTGGTGCTGGCGAGCGGGGGCTTCGAGGCCAACCAGGAAATGCAGCGCCAGTGGTGGCAGGAGAAGCCGGTGCTGACCGCCGCGTTCCTGGGAAGCACCGGCGACGGCATCCGCATGGCCCAAGCGGTGGGCGCGGATCTCTGGCACATGTGGCTCTTCCACGGCACCTACGGCTTCCGCCATCCGGACCCGGACTACCCCTACGGTATCCGGATGAAACGCCTTCCGGACTGGGTGCCCGGCCGTCCGCCGCGCGCCGACGTGAAGATGCCGTGGATCGTCGTCGACCAGAACGGGCGGCGCTACATGAACGAGTATCCGCCGTATCTCCAGGACACCTCTCACCGGAACATGGCGACCTACGACCCGCAGACCCAGCGCTATCCGCGCATCCCCTCCTGGATCGTGCTCGACGACGAAGGCCGCGGCACTTATCCGCTGTGCTCCCCCACCTTCAACGACCGAGGACTCTCGTTCGAGTACACGCCCGAGAACCTCCGCGCGCTCGAAGACCGCATCGTTCGCCAGGCCGGGACCATCGAGGAGGTGGCGCGGGAAATCGGTGCCGACTCCACAGTGCTCGAATCCACCGTCTCGCGCTGGAACGCACTGGTCGAGGACGGCCAAGACGCCGACCACGGCCGCCCTCCTCCTTCGATGCTTCCCATCAGGACGCCGCCGTTTCACTTCGCGCCGGTCTGGCCGATCTGCTCGAACACTCACGGCGGCCCGGTGCACGATGCGAAGCAGCGGGTCATCGACGCGTACGGCGAACCCATCCCGAGGCTGTACGCGGCGGGCGAGCTGGGCGGGGTCTTCGGCCACCTGTACCTTGCGGGCGGCAACATGGCGGAGTGCTTCATCGGTGGGTGGATCTCGGGCCGCGAGGCCGGATCGCTCGAACGATGGGAATGATCCGGGAGACACGACGGCGATGAAGCCTCCTCCATTTCGATACCACGATCCGGCCACCCTCGACGAGGCACTCGATCTCGTCGCGACCCTGGACAACGCGAAGCTGCTCGCCGGCGGACAGTCGCTGATGCCGATGCTGAACCTCCGGCTCGCGTTTCCCGACGACGTCGTGGACCTGAACCGGATCGAGTCCCTTGCTCACGTGAGCGAATCCGGAAGCGGCATCTCGATCGGCGCGATGACCCGGCAGCGCGAGCTCGAGCGCTCGGACCTCATCGGGCGGGCCTGCCCTCTTCTGCACGAAGCCCTCGCCCAGGTCGGACACCGCCAGACCCGCAACCGCGGGACCATCGGCGGCAGCCTGTGCCACCTCGATCCGTCGGCGGAGCTGCCGGCGGCGGCGGCGGCACTCGATGCCACGATTCGCGTCAGCCACCGGGACGGCTCGCGCTCCCTGCCGATGAGCGAATTTCCCGCCTTCTACATGACTCCGGCCATCGAGCCCGACGAGATCGTGACCGCAGTCGACTTCGAGCCCTGGCCGGAGGGACACGGCTACGCGTTCGTGGAATTCGCGCGGCGTCTGGGGGACTTCGCGGTCACCGGCGTCGCGGTGCTGCTGGACGTCGGTGGCGACGGCGTCGTTCGCAGGGCGTCGATCGCGCTCGGCGGCGTCGGTGAGGGACCGATTCGCTGCCCGGAGGCCGAAGCGGCACTCGTCGGAGCGCAAACGAGCGAAGAGCGACTCGACGAGGCGGCGCGCATCTGCGGCGAAATCGAGGCGATGGAGGATGTGCACGCATCGTCCGCCTATCGCCGTCACCTTGCGCGGGTGCTGACCCGGCGCGCCCTCGCCCGTGCATCGGAACGCGCGAAGGGGTGAGACGTGATGAGGAGAGCGCCGCGATGAAGGACACACGCTCGATTGGGCTCACGGTCAACGGCGTCCGCCACGAGGTCGAGGTGGAGACCCGCATGACGCTCGCCGACTGCCTGCGCCATCGGCTCGGGCTGACCGGCACCCACCTCGGTTGCGAGCACGGCGTGTGCGGCGCCTGCACGGTGCTCGTCGACGGGCAGGCGGTGCGAAGCTGCCTGATGCTGGCGGTCCAGGCCGAGCGCGCGGAGGTGACCACGGTCGAAGGCATCGCCGGCGCGGGAGAAACTCTGCACCCGCTGCAGGAGGCATTCCGGGATCGGCACGGGCTCCAGTGCGGGTTCTGTACGCCGGGGATGCTGATGACTCTGCTGGAGTTCCTCGACGAGAATCCGGCTCCCTCGGAGACCGAAGTGCGCGAGGCGATTTCCGGCAACCTCTGTCGCTGCACCGGATACCAGGGCATCGTCGAGGCGGCGCTGGATGCCGCGGCGCGACTCCGCGGCGAGAGCCCGGCGCGATCGGACAAGGAATCGACCGGCAGGCCGACCACGAGCCCGGAGGCAGTTCGATGAACCTCCGACCCGCCGGCGTATCGAGCAAGCGCCCCGACCGCGTCGCGGTGGTCGCATGGATGCGCGTGAAATCAACGGAACTGGAGAGGGACCGATGAGCACCGGGTTCGTCGGCACCTCCGTCAAGCGACTCGAAGACGAAGCGCTCCTCACCGGCCGGGGCCGCTACATCGACGACCTCGACATGCCCGGTCTGCTCGAGGCCTCGCTGGTGCGCAGCCCCCATCCGCATGCCCGCATCGTGTCCATCGACACCGCGGCCGCGCGGGCGCTTCCCGGTGTGCGGGCGGTCTTCACCCAGGCGGACATCGCCGCGGTTCTCACCTCCAACATCATCCCGTCCGATCATCGCACCTGGGACTTCCCCGAGACCTCGCAGCCGCTGGTGATGGCGGAAGACGAAGCGGTCTACGTCGGTGAACCCGTCGCCATCGTCATCGCCGATTCGCGCTACACCGCCGAGGACGCGGCGGCGCTCGTGGACGTCGAGTACGAGCCGCTCCCATCGGTCTCGGACTGCCGGGACGCGCTCGCGCCCGGCGCCCCCACCGCACACCAGGAGGCGCGCGACAACATCGTCAAGGAAATCCGGACCGAGTACGGCGACTGCGACGCGGCATTCGCCGCCGCGTCCCACGTGTTCTCGGTGTCACTCAAGCAGCATCGCGGAGGCGCTCACTCGATCGAGCCGCGCGGGATCCTCCCGCGTCCCGAATCCGATTCGGATCAGGTCACGGTGTGGATCTCGACCCAGGCGCCGCACCGCATCCGCAACCAGCTCGTGGAGATGCTGGGCACCGACGAGCACCGGGTGCGCGTCATCGTCCCCGACGTGGGCGGCGGGTTCGGTGGCAAGAACATCCTCTACGCCGACGAGGCGTCGACCGTCGCCGCCGCGCTTCTGCTGGGCGAGCCGGTCAAGTGGATCGAGGATCGGCGCGAGCATTTCCTCGCCGCGATCCAGGAACGCGACCAGTACTGGGACATGGAGGTCGCGACGGACGGCGAGGGACACCTGCTCGGGGTCCGCGGCCGCGTCATCCACGACCAGGGAGCCCACACCCTGCTCGCGCTGCACGTCCCGCACAACTCGTCCATCGCGGTGCCGGGCCCCTACGTGCTGCCGAACTACTGCATCGACGTCATCGTGGTGGAGACGAACAAGGTGGGGACGATTCCGGTGCGCGGCGCTGGCTACCCCGAGGGCGCGTTCGCGATGGAGCGCCTGCTCGACGAGGTGGCCCGAGGACTCGGGCTGGACCGCGCCGAGGTACGCCGGCGCAACCTCGTACCGGGCGAACGCATCCCCTACGAGCTGCCCATGAAGACCCGCGAGGGCACGCCGATCATCTACGAGAGCGGCGATTTTCCCGCGGTGCAGCGCCAGGCGATGGACGCGATCGACTACGCCGGCTTCGCGGCACGTCAGGCCGAGGCCCGGGCCGAGGGCCGGCATCTGGGGCTCGGCATCGCCAACATGACCAAGGTCACCGGCCGCGGACCGTTCGAGACCGCCCTGGTCCGCATCGGACGCTCCGGCCAGGTGATGGTCTACACCGGCGCGATCGCGATGGGACAGGGCACCAAGACCACGCTCGCGCAGATCTGCGCCGGGCATCTCGGCATCGCCCCCGAGGACGTCACGGTGGTGGCCGGCGACACCGCCGGGGTGCCCAACGGCATCGGCGGATTCGGCAGCCGCCAGACCGTCACCGCGGGCGGCTCCACCCATGCCGCCGCCCTTGAGGTGCGGGCGAAGGCCATCAAGGCCGCGGCGCATCAGCTCGAGGCGGCGGAGGACGACCTGGAGCTCGCGGACGGGGCAGTGCGGGTGCGAGGCGTTCCGGAGCTGTCGGTCACCCTGAAGGATCTCGCCCGGGCCCTGTCGGGAATGAAGGGCTACTCGCGCCCGAAGGACATGCCTTCGAGCCTGGAAGCGACGGTGGACTTCCTGCCGCACGACGTCACCTACGGCTTCGCGACGCACGCCGTCGAGGTCGAGGTCGACGCCGGCACCGGCGGCGTGCGGATCCTGCGCTACGTGATCGCCAACGACAGCGGACGCATCGTCAACCCGATGCTCGCGGACGGACAGCTCCAGGGCGGCACCGCGCACGGCATCGGCAACGCCCTGTTCGAGTGGATGGGCTACGACGAGCACGGCCAGCCGGTGGTGACGACGCTCGCCGACTACCTCCTTCCCACCGCCACCGAGGTCCCGAACTTCGAGATCATCCACTGCGAGTACCCCTCGACCCTCAATCCCATGGGGGTGAAGGGGATCGGCGAGGCCGGGACGATTCCGGCCGCGGCCGCGGTCATTGCCGCAGTGGAGGACGCGGTGGGACCGTTCGGGGTACGGATCGGGGAAGCGCCCGTTTCACCGGCGCGGCTGGTGGAGCTGATCGCGAGAGCGGACGCGGCCGGCTGATTGATGGAAGAGACCGATCCGGCGCGCCACCACGAACCGAATCTTCATCGTCGATGCCGTCTACCGCGGCCTCCCCACCTGGACCGAACGCTCCCTTGACACGCTTGCCGGTCGTGCCACCCACGACCGGCAAGCGTCTGTCCGTTCCGCCGTCACCGAATCTCTCATCCGTACGGAACCAGGAATGTGCCGCCGGCGGGTCAGAAACGAATCATCAGTCGCGCGACTGCGGCGTGTACGGGCTCCCCGTCGACTACCATGCCGGCGTAGCCCACCCGGAAGTTCCACGCATCCGAGCGCGCGGCGACGAGGCTCGCGCCGACGCCGTGCACTGTGCGGGGCAGTCCCTCGACCGCGGCGCGGGAGGCGAAGCTCGACACTCCTTCGTGGTCGGATTGCCGCACGCTGAGCGCAACGGGGCCGCTCGTGTGCGTGCGTGTCGTGCCGAGATGCAGACTCGGCCGCCAGTGCAACGCTCCCGGACCATCGAGCCAGCGGGAGGGCGCAAGGTCGAGCCTGGCCTGCCAGCCGGCATAACGCCGGGAGATTCCGGGCACCTGCGCGCTCACGGCAGCACCGCGTGCCGTATACGCGTCTTGCCGAAGCGAGCCCGAGAACAGCCCGACCGATGGCGCAGCCCGCAGGCCTCCGAGGTCGAGCCGGATTCCGGCCCGCCCCTGCGCGTGGTCCTGGGTGAAACCGAGTTCTCCTCCCAACAGCCCGCCTGCGGCAGGGTTCTCGAAGAGCGAATTCGTCTTGTAGCTCCCGTGCGAGAGGTCCGCATCGACGAACAACGCATCCCCGCGCCAGCCGCCATGCAACGCGTAGCGTCCGCCCTCGACGTTCGTGCCGAAGTTCAGAGCCGAGCCGGGGCGAGCAGAGACGGCTGCGTCGGGCATTGCCGATACCCCGGCGGTGAGGCCCCGCGGAAGATTCACGTCCACGCCCAGGGCGATGCCCCGTACCGTCCCCTCGACGCCGCCCGCAAGGGCGCTCGAATCGTCCGCAAAGGTGCGGGTCCACTGCTCCAGAGCGCCGGTGCGTACCCGGTGCTCGCGATAGTGGCCGGACCGAATGCCGGCGAACGACGTGGTCGTGCGGCTGCCGGTCCACGATTCATCCCACTCGACGAGAGCGGGCTCTTCGGAATCGAAGAGGTCGAAGAGATAGACCGCCAATGCGAATGCGGCCGCGCCGCCGCCAATCAGGAGTGCTCCGGCATCGTTGCTGTCGTCATCTCTCCTCGGTGGAGTCGTGTCTGTTGGCGGAGTCGAGTCCTGCATGTCATCGGCGGCGGTGAGGTCTTCCCCGTCATCCAGATCGACCATTGCCCTCCCATCGCCGGACAGGGTGCCGATGTCCCTTGTGTCTCCGTCGTCTCCGATCGTCCTCAACACCACTTCCGCCGCGTCGGACCGCGAATCGGCATCGGCCCGTCGCCGTACTTCCGTGTTTCCTGCGAGCACATCGATTCTGGTTCCTTCCTGCTGAAGCCGCGTCTGGATTGCTTCCCGGTTCTCGGCCGCGTCATCGCCAATCTGCATGAACATGGCGGGACGCTCCTGCTCCCCGAGTCCTTCGTAGATGACGCCGCCGCCGGCCGTAACACGACCATGGTCCGTTGCATCCACCGTGATGTCGCCGACCTCGATGGTGAGCCGGGATTCGTCGTGGACGGTCAACGTGCCGTCGGCACCCAGGTTCAAGTGACCGGCCAGGGTGAGTCCACCTTCCTCCAGTGCGAGCGTGCTGCCTGAGAACGTGATATCCCGAACCCAGGCGGTTCCCGAACCACGTTTGTACATCTCCTCAAGTCCGGTGACGGCCCCGTCGATTCTGGAGGTTCGGTCACCGGTCCCGTTCACGTCGAACACGAGCGTATCCCTGCCGTCGCCGAAATCGACGTCGCCGGTGATGTCGCCGTGATTCTGGATGGTGAGACGATCGTCCAAATCGTGGAAATTCACGTTTCCGTGGACGGACCCGCCCCGAATTGTGAAGTGGTCATTGGTTCCACTGTACATGCTGTCGAGTTCGACCCGTCCGTTGAGCCGACTCTCGTAGAGATTGAGGGTGCCTCCGGCATCCACGGCAACATCGGCTGTGACGGTCGCGCCCTTGGAAATTTCGACCAAGGTGTCTTCTAAGCAGGTTCTGCCAGCGACTTCGCAATCCTCGTCGTAAGCTCCATGGGCGGCGATTCCGACGCCTTCGCGCTCGTCCCAGGCAGTGTCCGGGTCATCGGTCGTCGCGCCATAGGCGGTTACGGTCGTGGAATCGCCGGACAGGTAAACGCGGGCGCTGCCGGATTCAGTTTCAGCGACAATGCCGAAACCGTTCCTGCTCTCGTCCTGGGGAGTCGTTGGGTCGTCCCGGACACCGGCGGTAACGCTACCGCCGGTCATGCGAACGGTCGCATTCGTTCTGCTGCCGTGCCCTTCGCTTACCCACTCGAAACTCACACTATCGCCAGCATAGAGACCAATCGCGTTCCGTCCTGTGGTGGTCACGTTGCCGGTATTGACCACGGTGGCATCGCCATCGACGGCATACGCGTAGACACCACTCGAAACCTGGAGGATCTCAAAGTCGTCGTACTCGTAGACAAGCAAGGAACTTCCCGATACATCTATCGTTCCGTGGTTTTCGGCACGCGCGGTGCGGCTACCGGAGCCACCGGCTGTTCCAAAACCGTGGATGCCGGCAAAGAGACCCGGCGCACCGTCGCCATGAGTGCGGATGGTGGCTCCCTCCTCGTTGATGGCAGTGGCGCTTCCTCGGGATGACTGGGCCGCGATTCCGGCGGCAGCGCTTCCATAGCTGTCCCGTTCGCTGAACGCGTCGCCCCGAGTGGTGATGGTCCCGCGGTTGATGCCCTTCGCTTCTCCCGTTCCCACGGTCCACACCCACATGCCTCTCGCGCCGGTCCCATGGACTTCGATTACGCCGCTCTGCAGGTCATTGGCGGAATTGCGTTCGTTGACGGCGGTGGCGTCTCCCGCCTGCGGACCAGCTTCGGCAAGCAGGCCATCCGCCGTCCGGTGATGGGGGTAGCCGAAGTGCTCCGTCCCGTCATAGACATCGCCCCGGGTCACGATTCGACCCCGATTGGTGGCGGTGGCTGTCGCTGTCGCGGTCTCGTCGTACGTCCAGATGTCTATGCCGCGTGCTCCCCGGCCTCGGGTTTCAATGAGACCACTGTTCACAGCGGTCACGCTGCCTGAATAAGATTCTACCCGCACTGCATGAGCTCTCCGCCGGGCCGATGCACCGTCGTCGCGGTGGTATTCGTGAACTTCGCCGCAGGAAATCACCGTTCCGCGGTTGGTGGCGGCCGCCGTCGCATGGAGTCCCCGCTCGCCACGGCGACTCACGACAATCGTCTCCCCCGCCGGGTTGGTCAGGGATGCGCCGCTTCGTGCCGCTTCGCCGGAATCCGATGAGGGTGTGCACGACTGGCCATGGACCGGTGACACGACGAGGACAGTCGACGAAACCAACAGGCTTGCCGCTCCGAGGGCCGTCGAGAGGGGTGGGTGCTTCATGGGGTCGCTCTCCTGTTTGCACGCAGGGAACCCCCGGCGCTGGCAAAGTGGCGCCGGGCCGTTGCAAACGTCACAGGTGAGTGAAGCCCCGCCTATTCGCCGTGCGCGGGGAGCTACCCCTTGCCGGGTTTGTGGCTGTTGTATTCAGCGGGCGACCCGACAGTGCGGGCACCTGCAACGTTTGCACGCAGAATCTTACTCCAGATCGAACCGATGCCGATATGCCGGCGCCACCCGGGCGGGTTTACATCAAGGCTCGGGCACCATCGTCTCGCCCATGGCGGTCCGAGACCATTCGGCTACCCGTGACGGTCTCCTCGAGCCGACAGGTGTACGGTGTGAGGAAACCGACCTTTGTGCCGCTGCCACCGAATCTCTATGCTGTGAAACACAGAGTCCGTGAGACTGTGGCAAGTGAAGAACATCACCGTATCCGTCGACGAAGAAACTCATCGGCTCGCCCGCATTCGGGCCGCCGAGATGGACACATCGGTATCGGCACTGGTGCGGGACTATCTGAGAAGCCTCGCCGAAGGACAGACCCCGGGAAGGCCGGGGGATGCCGGGCGTGTCGAGACGGCGCACGAACGGAGACGCAGGCTGTTGAACGAGGTCTTCGAGGACTTCGATGCACGCGGCATGGGGTTGCGCATGGCCGACAACGTGCCGAGGGAAGCGTTGTACGACCGCGCCGCGGCACGCGCCGAAGCCGCGGCCGTACGGGCCCGCAGGCGGCGGGCTTCCACCTGACCGCAATGCGGTTCGTGGACACCAACATCCGGTTGTGACGCCGTCCACTCCGAAGACATGAGCTCGGAGCAGGACTACGATGGCCTCCGGGTAATCAACCCGTTCGCGGAACGCCCCGGCTCACCATGACCACGGACACCAGCGAACACAGGGCAGCTTGACCGTCGACTCGAACCCGGATTTCCACGATACGCCTCACCCACCCACAAGGGAGCACCATGGGCAGCATACGACTCGGCGTCGACATCGGCGGCACCTTCACCGACATCACGGTCCTGGAGGAGGACACCGGCAGGGTCACCATCGCGAAGGTCTCGAGCCGCAGGACCGACCCGGCGGGTGCGCTGGTCGAGGCGGTCGAGCAGGGGCTCGAGCTCGCCGACGTCGACCCCGCCGATGTCACGCTGCTCGTGCACGGCTCGACCCTGGTCACCAACGCGGTGCTGGAGAACAAGCTGCCGAAGAGCGCACTGGTGACCACCGCGGGGTTCCGCGACGTGCTGGAGATCGGGCGTCACTTCCGCCCGGACATGTACGACCTCATGCAGGACAAGCCGTTGCCGGTGGTGCCGCGCGAACGCAGGTACGGCATCGCGGAGCGCACCGGAGCGACGGGAGAGATTCTCGCCGAGCCCGACCGCGCCGAGGGCAACACACTGATCGATTCCATCCGCGGCGACGAGGTGGAAGCGGTGGCGGTCTGCCTGCTCAATTCGTTCCAGAACCCGGACAACGAGGCGCGGGTCCGGGACTGGCTGCGGCAGGGACTGCCGGGAGTGAGCGTTTCCGCCTCCCATGACGTCTGCCGCGAGATCCGCGAGTTCGAGCGCATGAGCACGGTGGCGCTGAACGCGGCCGCCATGCCGCTCGTGCAGCGCTACCTTGAAGACGTGACGCCACGAGTGGGCGCTCTGCTCCCCAACGCGCACGTGCTGCTCATGCAGTCGAACGGGGGGTCGCTGACGGTCGCGGCCTCCCGGGACTATCCGGTGCGGCTCATCACCTCCGGCCCCGCCGGCGGTGCGCTCGCGGTGCAGCGTACGGGTCAGGCGGTGCAGGCACGCAGCCTGCTCGGAGTCGACATGGGCGGCACCAGCACCGACATCTCCCTGATTCACGACGGCGAGCTTCGCATGACCACCGACGGCGAGGTGGCGGGCCACCCCGTGAAGCTGCCGATGATCGAGATCAACACCATCGGCGCCGGCGCCGGCAGCATCGCCTGGCTCGACGACCGCAATGGCCTGCACGTCGGGCCGCACAGCGCGGGAGCCGATCCTGGACCCGCGGCATACGGCCGCGGCGGTAACGAGCCGACGGTCGCGGACGCCAACATCGTCCTCGGACGCCTGCACCCCGACCGGTTTCTCGGCGGGGCGATGAAGGTCGACATCGAGGCGGCACGCGCGGCCGTGCGCGAGCGGGTCGCCGAACCGCTGGGCATGTCGCTGGATGCGGCGGCGGCCGGCATCATCCGGATCGCCAACGCGAACATGGAACGCGCGGTGCGCGTGAGCTCGGCCGAGAAGGGCTACGACCCCCGGGACATCGTGCTGCTCGCCTTTGGCGGCGCGGGTCCCCTGCACGCGGCGGCGCTCGCCCGCGCGGCGCGCATTCCGACGGTGCTGGTGCCGCCGCAACCCGGGGTGTTCTCCGCGGTCGGACTGGTCATGGCCGACATCCGGCACGATTTCGTGCGCTCGCAGATACTGCGCGGCGGCGAAATCACCGCCGACCGGCTCGACGAGCTGTTCACGCGGCTCGACGAGGAAGCGGAGGCGGCACTCGCGCGCGACGCAGTGGCCCCGGACCGGCGCCGGCTCCAGCGCTCGGCCGACATGCGCTATTCGGGACAGGCGTACGAGGTCCACGTCCCGGTGCCCGGCGGAACCATCAACGAGGCGGCCGTGAGCGCCGTGATCCGGTCCTTCCACGATCTGCACCGGCAGCTCTACGCGCACGACAATCCGGGCCGGGCCGTCGAGTTCGTGAGCGGGCGGGTTGCCGCGCTCGGCCTGATGGACGCTCCGGCGCTGCCCGAAATCGAAGCTCGCGCGGATGCTGCCCCGGTGGAGCATCGGCGCGTCTACTTCGACGAGACGCAGGACTACGTCGAGACGGCGATCTACGATCGCGGCGCCCTCGGTCCGGGGAGCACCTTCACCGGCCCGGCCGTGGTCGAGCAGATGGACACCACAACCGTCGTCCACCCGGGACAGCAGGTCGAGGTCGATGCATTCGGCAACCTGCTGATCTCGACAGGAGACTGAGACCGATGCGAGTCGATCCCGTGACCTTCGAGGTCGTGAACAACGCGCTGGTCGGCGTCACGGAGCAGATGGCGGCGACGATTCTGCGCACCTCCTACTCCACCGTCATCCGCGAGATGCTCGACTACTCCACCGCGGTCTTCGACCTCGACGGGCGAATCATCGCGCAGTCGTGCCGCATCCCCATTCACCTCAACTCGATGAGCCGCTCGCTTCGCACCACGCTCGACGAGTCGATACCGATCGGGGAGTGGGAGGAAGGTGACATCATCGTCACCAACGACCCCTACAAGGGCGGCCAGCACCTGCCCGACATCCAGACCTTCCTGCCGGTGTTCCATGACGAGACGCTCGTCGCCATCTGCGGCACGCTCGGACACCATCTCGACGTCGGCGGCATGCGCCCCGGGAGCTACGCCGGCGAGGCGGTGGAGATCTACCAGGAGGGGCTGCGCATCCCGCCGATCAAGCTCTTCGAGCGAGGAAAGCTCAACGAACGGCTGTTCGACCTGATCGGCTGCAACATCCGTCTGCCCGACATCACCATCGGGGATCTCCGCTCCCAGACCGCGGCGCTCGAGATCGGGCGAGACGGCGTGATCGAGCTCATCGACCGGTACGGCGCCGACACGTTGCGCGCCTGCATGGACGAAGCGACGAAGGCGTCGGAGGCGCGGCTCCGTGCCAAGATTCGAGAGTTGCCCGAAGGTCGCTACCAGGGCACCTACTTCGTCGACGACGACGGGGTCGTGGACGAGCCCATCAGGATCGTCACCACCCTGACCATCGAGGACGGCTCCGTCCACGTCGACTTCACCGGCACCGACCCGCAGCGCCGCTCGCCCATCAACGCGACGCTCTCGTCGTGCGAGTCGGCGACCTACTTCGCGGTGCTGGCCATCCTCGACCCGACCATTCCCGCGAACTACGGCGTCTACAAGCCCATTCGCATCACCGCTCCCGAGGGGACGGTGGTGAACGCGCTGCCGCCCGCGCCGGTGGTCGGACGCAACGCCATCACCCACACCATCGTGAACGCGCTCACCATCGCGCTCTCCGAGGTGGTGCCGGAACGGATCACCGCCGCCTACTACGGCATGTCGAACGTCTACATCCTCTCCGGCGACAGCGGCGCGGACGGCCGCGGCTGGATCTTCTTCGACATCGAGGTCGGCGGCGGCGGGGGCCGGCCCGCCAAGGACGGACTCGACTGCTACTCGCAGGGGATCCACAACCTCGCCAACACCCCCATCGAGATGGTGGAAACCACCTACCCGCTGCGGTTCACCCGCTACGAGTTCATCCCGGACTCCGGCGGCGCCGGACGCTCTCGGGGTGGACTCGGCGTACGCCGGGACATCCAGTTTCTGGACGAACACGGCGCGCTGGACACCCAGTTCGACAAGTTCAAGGTGCCTCCCTTCGGTCTGTTCGGCGGCGGCGAGGGAGCAACGGGGCGGCTTGTGCTCAACCCCGACGGCCCCGAACCCCGCGAGCTCGCCTCCAAGACGGTCGCCCTGGAGCTTCGCCGCGGGGACGTGGTGAGCATGTGGACGCAAGGCGGCGGCGGTTACGGGGCACCGGCCGAACGAAACGCGGCGGCCATCGTGCGCGACATGCGCGAGGGCAAGCTCAGCGCGCAGGCGGCGCGGGAGCACTACGGCTACGATGGGGCGGCGGACTGAAGCCAGGACCGGATTGGCGGATGAGAGAGTCGCGTGTCATCGCTTCGAACCGACGAGGCAGGAACGCAGTCGATGGCGCCTCCGGACGACTGGAGGCGTTGTTGGCCTTGCAGTGGAGCCAGAATTCCTGCGAGGCCCCTCTTGGGAACCCAGGCGTCCCGCCCGCAACCGGCCCAAGGCTCGCTATGGTTGAAGGGGTCAGGGTGCCCGCGCTACCGGAAAGCGCGGCACGCGCCTCGCCGGTCCGTCACGCAGCATCGCAGGGAGTGCATGAATGAAGATCACTGGAATGGAGACCATCGTCGTCGAGCTGCCCGGCCGATCGTCGTACACGTGGCGCTCGCTGCGGGCGCCCATCGGGCGTTACGTCATCCTCAGGGTGACCACCGACGAAGGGATCACGGGCCTCGGCGAGGCACCGGCGCTGCTGAGCTGGGGCGGCGAGCACGGGCGCTACTTCGGCGAGGACCCGCACATCGTGTGCTACCTCGTGCGCGAGTGCTTCGCCCCGATGCTCGTCGGCACCGACCCGTGCGAACTGAAGCGTCACTTCCCGCGCATGGACGGCGAGGTGCGCGGATTCCCCTACACCAAGGCGATGATCGAGAGCGCGGTGCTCGACATTGTGGCCCGGAGCGCCGGGGTGCCCGTCCACCAGCTTCTCGGCGGCGCGATGCGCGACTGGATTCCTCTGTGCCACAGCGTCGGCATGGCGAAGCCGGAGGCGGCGGCGGAGGAAGCGGCCCAGGTCGTGGCCGACGGAATTTCGTGGCTGCAGATCAAGGTGACCGGCGACCCCCGTGAAGACATCGCCATCGTCAAGGCGGTGCGCCGGGCGGTCGGCGACGACGTGAACATCTTTCCCGACGTGAATCGCGGCTACCGCAACCTGAAGCCGGCCATCGAGGCAGTGCGGGCGATGCACGCGGAAGCCGGCATCTGCGGCGTCGAGCAGCCGGTGGAGGGCATCGAGGCGATGGCGCAGTTCACGCGAGCGGTGGACGTTCCGGTGATCGTGGACGAGGGCTGCTGGTCTCCCCAGGACGCGGTGGAGATCGTCCGGCGCGGCGCGGCCGACATCCTCTCCATCTACTACACGAAGTCCGGGGGGATGATGCGCTCCATGCAGATCGCGGCGGTGGGCCTGGGCGCGGGCCTGCCGTGCAACGTCAACGGCTCGCTGGAGCTCGGGGTCGGCAACGCGGCGAACCTGCACCTGAGCGCGGCGCTCGAGGGCGAGATGCTCCCCGGCGTCATCACCGTCAACACCCTGGCCGGACGCGAGCAGACGAAGGTGGGCGGCGTGTTCTACACCGACGACGTGATTACCGAGCCGTTCGAGTACGCCAACGGCAGCCTGAAGGTGCCCACCGGACCCGGACTCGGCGTCGAGCTGGACCCCGAGAAGATTGAGAAATACCGGGTGGGCTGACGCAACCGTCCGACCGGCCGGGAGCAGCGGTCCCGCAGGTGCGCCGTCGGTACGGTCCGCAGTCTCGCCAGCGAGCTTGATTCCGTAACCACAACCAAGGACGAGAACCGGTGTCGATACGATTTGGCATCACCTGCGGCGGCGACTTCTGGCCGCCGGAGGACATCCGGGCGGTGGAGGCGCTGGGCTTCGACGGCTTCTGGACCGGCGAGCACATCGTCTACCACCGGCCCATCTCGGAGTCGACCACGCTGCTCACCTGGGCGGCGGCGCTGACCGAGCGCATCACCGTCGGTCCCGCCACCTACCTTCTTCCACTTCGCCATCCCACCATCGTCGCCAAGGAGTTCTCGACGCTCGATGTCCTCTCGGCGGGACGGGTGATCTTCTCCTGCGGCGTCGGAGGCGACTATCCGCGCGAGTTCGACGCCTGCGGCATCCCGATGAACGAACGTGGCCGCCGATGCACCGAGTCCATCGAGATCATGCGCAAGTACTGGTCCGGGGAGCGGTTCGACTACGACGGCCGGATTTTCAAGCTGCGCGACGTCGACATGCTGCCGACACCGGCCCAGCCGGGCGGCCCGCCCATCTGGGTGTGCGGCCGGCAGGAGGGGCCGATGCGCCGTGCGGCCAGACTCGCCGACGGCTGGCAGCCGTACATGTACTCGGCGAGGCGGGCGCGGGACTCGTTCTGCCAGGTCAAGGCGTTTGCGGCCGAAGCGGACCGCGAGCTTCCGGACGACTTCGTGTTCGCGTGCTTCATCTACGTGAGCCTTTCCGAAGACATCGCCGAGGCCCGCATTCGGGGGGTCAAGGAGCTCACCTACCGCTACGACCAGGATTTCTCGGAGCTCGTCGAGAAGTACTGCGCGTACGGACCGCCCGCCCGGGTCATCGAGTACCTCGCGCAATACGTCGAGGCCGGAGTGAACTACTTCGTGCTTGCACCGGTCATGCCCCCGCACCGGCGCCGTGCCCACCTGGAGATGCTCGCGAGCGAAGTGCTGCCGGTCCTGAGCGCGATGGAGCCGGCGCCGGTCACATGACCGTCACGCGGGCGGTCCGCCTCGTCTCCGATCGGCTCGCCGACATCGCACGGGAAGATCCGCAGCGGGAACTCGTCTTCGATCCCGTCTTCGGCCGGTTCAGCTATGCCGACATCGACGCGCAGGTGCGTCGCCTCGCCCACGGCCTGGTGGCGCGCGGCATCGGTCCAGGCGACGTGGTGATCCTCCAGCTTCCGAACTGGGCGCCGTTTCTCACCTTCCACATCGCGTTGACCGCCATCGGCGCCGTCACCGCCCTCGTTCCCTTCGTCTACCGAGAGCACGAGATCAGCGGCGTGGCCGCGCTCACCGGTGCCAGCGCCCTCGTGGTGCCCGACGAGTACCGCGGATTCAGCTACCGGCGCATGGCGGAGCGCGTCCGCACCACGCGCATCGATCTCCGCCACGTGTTTCTTGTCGACCCCGGGAGCGGCGACGAGGAGTCCGTCGAACCCGCCGAGTCCGACGGATTCGTCGATTACGCCTCGTTCATGGCCGAGCCCTGGGAGCACACCGCGCCGCGCGACCTTGCCGCCCTCGCCCCGAGTACGGAGGACCTGACCGCCATCGGCTTCACCTCCGGTACCACCGGAGACCTCAAGGGGGTGATGTTCGACACCCGCATCATTGCCGCGGTGAACCGCGGCTTCGTGGACCGCTACGAGTTGAACGAGAACGACCGCATCATGGGCGGTTCGCCACTCGGCCACGCGGTCGGATTCACCCATGCGCTGCGCATGGCCCTGACCATCGGCGGCAGCATCGTGCTGCAGCAGCGGTGGGAGCCGGGCGAGGCCATCGAGCTCATCCGGCGCGAGCGCTGCACGTACATGGCCGCGGCGACACCGTTCCTGATGGACGTCATCGGCCATCCCTCGCTGGGGCGGGCCGGACATCTTCCGAGCCTTCGCCTGTTCCTGTGCGGCGGGGCGTCCATCCCCGAGCAGCTCGCGCGCGACGCCGGCGAGGCGCTGCCGCACACGTTCACGTCGCCGCTGTGGGGCATGACCGAGTGCGGAGGCGTCACCACATGTCCGTTCGACGCGCCGGCGGAGAAGCGTCACACGACCGACGGAAAGCCATGCGGCGGCATGGAGCTCAAGGTGGTGGACGCGTCGGGCACGGAGGTCCCGCGCGGAGTGGAGGGCGAGCTGTACGCCCGCGGCCCCATGGTGGCCAAGGGCTATTTCGGACGTGGCGACCTGACCAGCGAGTCCTTCCTGTCGGACGGGTGGTTCCGCACCGGCGATCAGGCGCGGATGGACGACGACGGCTACATCAAGATTACCGGCCGCATCAAGGACCTCATCATCCGCGGCGGCGTGAACATCGCGCCGGTGGAGATCGAGAGCGTGCTGTTCTCGCATCCCAAGGTCGCGAACGCCGCGGTGGTGGGCATGCCCGACCCGCGGCTCGGGGAGCGCATCTGCGCGTACGTGATACTGGACGCGGACGTGGCCGGAGACTCCACCCTCACCGTCGAGGAGGTCCAGGGCTGGATGCGGGCGGCCGGGCTCGCGAAACCCAAGTGGCCGGAACGGATCGAGGTGGTGGACGCATTCCCGATGACCGCTTCGGGGAAAGTGCAGAAGTTTCGTTTGCGCGAGTGGATTGCGGCGCGGCTCGAAGCCGAACGGGGCTGTTCAGCGTAGTCGATTCGAGTGTCGCCGAACGTCAGGTCCGATGCAGTGCCCGCCACACCCGTTCCGGGGTAGCGGGCATTTCGATCTCCTGAGTGCCTGCGGCGTCGGCGACCGCGTTCATGAAGGCGGCGGGGGCGCCGACGCAGCCGAGCTCCCCCACCCCCTTCGCACCGATCGGATTGTTTCCGGTGGGAATGTCGGATCCGTGCAGCTCGATGTCGGGGAAGTGGTCGGCACGTGGGAGGGCGTAGTCCATCAGCGTGCCCGAAAGCAACTGTCCCGAGCCGTCCTCGTAGCGAACGTGCTCGAGCCAGGCCTGGCCGAGGCCCTGAGCGACGCCGCCGTGGAGCTGACCGTCGACGATCGTCGGGTCGATGCGCTGTCCGACATCGTTCACCCCGACGAAGCGCTTGATCTCGACGGCGCCGGTATCGGGATCGACTTCGACCTCGCACGCGTAGGCTCCGTTGGGGATGGTGGAGGCATCGCCCTCGAAATCGGCGCTCGCGCTGCAATCGCCGGCGGACGCCGGATTGCCGGCAAGCGATACACCGAGCTTGAGGAGTCCAACATCGACATCAGTGCCGGGCACGCGGAATCGACCGGACTCGAAGCGCACGTCCTCGCTTGCCGCCTCCAGGGCGTCGGCGGCGTGGGGGCGCAGCTTGTCCACGAGACGGTCGGCGGCGCGCAGCAGCGTGGTTCCCGAGCACTGCAGTGACGCCGATCCCCCGGTTGACGCGCCGCGCGGCGGAAGACGCTCCGTATCGCCCTGAACCAGCTCGACCGCCTCCGCCGGCACACCGAGATGCCGCGACAGGAGCAACGCGAATGTCGTCTCGTGGCCTTGCCCGATCGCCTGCTGCCCGATGTACGCGACGATGCGGCCCTGCGCATTCACCTCCACCGCGGAGGTTTCGTCGGTGCCGGCGCCTGCGGTGTGCAGGTAGAGCCCGAGACCGAAACCGCGCCTTCGTCCCGCGGCATTGCTCGCGGCACGGCGGGATTCGAAGGTGTCCCAGTCGGCCTCGCGAAGCGCCGCCCGCATCACCGCTGGAAAGTCGCCGCAATCCCAGACCTCGCCGTTCGGTGCGCAGTAAGGCATCTCGCGGGAGGTGACGAGATTGCGTTCGCGCAGTGCCATGCGATCGATTCCGATCTGCCTGGCCGCCGCATCCATCAACCGCTCCATCACGTACACGCCCTCGGGCTTCCCCGCGCCGCGAAACGCGTCGAGCGGCGCGGTATGGGTGTACGCGGCGCGCATCGTCACGTCGAGGGCAGGAACACGATAGAGATTGGTGAGGGAACGACCGAATCCGATGACCGGGGAGGCGGTCGCCATCGCGGACGCGTAGGCGCCCATGTCGCCGCGGGTGATGCAGCGAAGCGCGAGGATTCGCCCCTCCTCGTCGAGCCCAAGCTCGGCCACGCTGTGATGGCCTCGCGCGTGAGTGTCGGTGAGCAGAGCCTCGGCGCGGGTCGACACCCAGCGCACCGGCGCGCCGAGGACGCGAGCGGCGACCAGCACCGCGCTCTGCTCCGGGTAATTCACGAGCTTCATCCCGAAGCTGCCGCCCACGTCCGGGGTGACCACCCGAAGCCGGTCCTCGTCGATGCCGAGGCTCGCCGCGACCAGGGTGCGCATGACGTGCACGCCCTGGCTCTGCGTGTCGAGTCGGTACGTTTGGTGTTCGTCGTCGTAGCGTCCGATGGCGGAACGGGTCTCGATCGGTGCGGCCCACATCCGGTTGTTCGCGCACTCGATTCGAACCACGTGGGCAGCCCGGGCAAACGCGTTCGCCGTCGCTTCGGGGTCGCCGATCCGCCGAACGACCGCGACTTCGTCGCTCGCCCGCGGGTCCAGCACCACTGGAAAGGGCTCGTACTCCACCTCGACGCGCTCCGCCGCGTCGGCGGCGGCATCGAGCGAGGTCGCCGCGACCATGGCGACCGGGTCACCGACGAAGCGCACCCTGTCCAGCGCCAGCACGTGCCGGGTCGGAGCCTGGAAGGGTTCGCCGTCACTGCTCTCCAACGGGCGTGAACAGACAAGCGGACGAACGCCTTCGGCCAGGAATTCCCGGCTGGTGAAAACCCCTCGCACGCCCTCGCTCTCCCGCGCGGCGCGCGTGTCGGACTTCACGATTCGAGCGTGAGCGTGCGGCGAGCGCACGAAGACCGCGTGCAGGCATTGCGCGGCGTCGAGGTCCTCGACGAACCGGGCCGTTCCGCGCAGCAGGCGCTCGTCCTCGAAGCGGTGCATGGCGGGTCTCGGGGTGAGCGGTGGACGGGACATTCTACGCGGCCCGGCCGGGCTTCATTGCACTGCCGGCCGGCGGTAGCGGTCGGACGCTTCCACCAGGGCGGAAGACCTCCGCGAGAATCCCGTCACGCGCCGGTTCGTTCGTGATCGCGCTTCGCGATGAACTCGCGCATGCCTCAAGAGGGAATACACTTGTGCCTGCCTCCTTCACAGCTTCCTCATGCTCGTAACGGAGCCGGCAAGGTCCCGTTTTGCGGGACTTGCCGTGACCGAGACAAATCGACAGGGTTCCGCTCGCGAATTCCTGCCGGAGCCACCACCTTGTCAGACGCCCGAACCCAGCGCCCGTTCCTGGCCGGGGCCTGGATGCTTGCCGCCCTGTTCTGTCTTTGCGGCATGGCGGTTTCCGGGCGCGAGCTGTCGGTCGAGCTCAACGCCTTTCAGATTACCTTCCTCCGCAGCGTCATCTGCCTCGCCGCGATCCTCCTTCTGCTTGGATTCGTCGGGTTCTCGAAGGTGCGCTCGAGCCAGAAGAAGATGCATGTGGCTCGCAACGCGATTCACTTCGGAGGCCAGGTCGGATGGTTGTACGGCGTCGCGGTGCTGCCGCTCGCCGAAGTAATCGCCATCGAGTTCACGGCTCCGATCTGGACCGCCATCCTGGCCACGGTCATTCTCGGGGAACGGCTGAGCCGGTATCGAACGCTCGCGATCATGCTCGGGTTCGCCGGAATCATGATCATCCTGCGCCCCGGCATTGCCACCATTCAGCCGGCGGCCCTCGTCGTCCTGTTCGCGGCCGTCTGCTTCGCCTCCACCTACGTCTTTACCCGTCACATGTCGGTCAGCGAGTCACCGCTCGCCGTCATCTTCTACATGAACCTGGTTCAGCTCCCGATGGGTCTGGTCGCGTCACTGCCGGGATGGACGCTGCCGTCACTGGATCTCTGGCCATGGATGCTGCTTCTCGGCGTCTCGGGACTCGGCACGCACTTCTGTTTCGCCCATGCCTTTCGCTGGGCCGACGCCGTGGTCGTAACGCCGGTGGACTTCTTCCGTCTGCCGCTGATCGCGGTTGTCGGCCTCTTGTTCTACGGTGAAGACTGGGATGTTCTGATCCTGGTCGGCGGCGCCGTGATCTTCTCCGGAAATCTGATCAACCTGTGGAGCGAGCGCCGAAATGGCTTGCGGTCCCGATTGCCGCCGAAGGAGCCGAGCCGGTGAAGCGCTCGCAGGTCGTTCGCGCCCGTACCGCACGTCGAATGAATCGACCCCGGCGACAGGTGTGCGACGAAGGCCGAATGCCGTACACGCCGTTCCACCGGTGACGATGCCGAATCCTCGACCTCGGATGTCGCTCCCCGCGGAACGCCACCCGCGAAGGGAGTCGAGCTACATCTTCTGACTCTGCAGAAACCATTCGAGCGGCATGGGCATACCCTTTCCGGCCGCAATTGCATTGCGATAGATGACGCCGCCGACCGCGGCGAACTGCAACCCCTGATTGCCGTGGCAGTAGTAGAAGCTGATCTGCTCGTCGCTGGTGCGTCCCGGCGCCCGACCGGCCACGAGGTCGACGTACATGGGAAAGGTACTCGCGTCGATGTGGGCCGCGCCGCCTTCGGGGATGCGCGTCATCTCCTGCTCGCTGCCCGCGACGAAGCCGGCGTAGCTCAGGCCCACGCCGGCCCGGTGGCGCTGGCTCTCCTCCCCGGGCGCCATCGAGTGGATGCCCTGGCGCACCGCAACGTCGAAGCGCGGCACCGCCTCGGGCGGCACTTCGTTGGTGCCGACGCTCACGACGTGCATGCCGGGTTCGAGCCAGTCCGCCTCGAAGACGGGCGTGCCCGAGTTGGTGCAGGTTGCGACGATGTCGGCGCCCACCATCGCCGCGCGTGCATTGTCCACCGCCTCGACCGTAATGCCGAGCCGCTCGCTCATCAGTGCCGCGTAAGCCTCGCGGTTGTTCGCCGAGGGGCTGTACACGCGCACCCGCCTGATTGGGCGCACCACGCAGAGTCCTTGGAGAAAGGTCTGCGCCATGCCGCCGGAGCCGATCATGGACACCGTCTCGGCATCGGCGCGGGCCAGAAGCCTGGTGCCGAGCCCGGCCGTGCCGCCGACCCGCATGTGCTGTATCCAGTTGTCGTTCAGCATCGCCAGCGGCTCGCCGTTCTCGGAGCTGAACAGCAGCACCACCGCGCAGTTCTTGTCCGGCTCGACCGAGTACTGTCCCTCGCGCCACGAGCCGTCGGCACGGCGATCGAACACCATCACCTCCGACATGAAGCGAATGGCGAAGATCCCATCGAACCAGCCCTCCATCGAGCCGAAGCGGTAGTACTCGTTCGTCTTCGAGTTCGGGACGTTCACGTCGGTCTTGGGGCGGTAGATGGCCTGGCCCGAATCGATGGCACCGAACGCGCGCTCCAGCGCGTCGATGCATTCGGACATCGTGAGCAGCCCGGACTGGGTGGCGTTGTCGATGAGGATCATGGGGCCTGTTCCTCGGAGGCAGGGCGAGGTTGCTTCGCAGTAGCGCATTGTAGTCGGGTGCCGGGAATGGGGCGTGGGACCGACGCACGCCGCGATTCTCGAACCGACCGTGAATCGTCGATTCGAGCGCGCCGTCGAGAACCCGGGTTCGGAATGATTCGTCGGGCGGTGGAGTACCCGGAGGTGCGACCAGATGAGCGCTGGTACAGCGAGATCAGGTCTGCGATTTCTTCCCGCGGGACCGGCGTCCGAGCCCGCTCTTCACGGTGTCGACCATCGCATCGAATCCGATCCGGCCCAAGTTGACCGGTGGAGTTTCGAGCCCGGGCTGCTGCGCGTCGGCTTCGCCGTCCATTGGTGCCGATTCGATGCGCATACGGAGACACTCCGCGAACTGGTCGATGATCCTCCCGGCGAAATTGGAAATCATGCCGGCCCCCCGCCCGTACTGCGCGAGCGCTCCCGAGAGCTGGAGACCGGTCTGGATGTCGACCTGCGTGCTCTCGGCATTCTCCCGGAGCTGAAAGGTGATCAGGCTGACCACCCCACCTCGCCCTCGGGTGTCCGAGGCCTGGCCCTTCAGCCGCCCCATGCGCCGAGCCTCGTCGCGCTCCTCGAACTCCACGGTACCCGCCAACGTGACGGCAATGGGCCCGATGCGCGCCTTGATCGTCCCCTTGTAGGTCGAATCGTCGATCACCTCGCCAAGCTGGGCCCCGGGCAGGCATCCCACCACGTCCTCGATGTTCATCAGCATGGCCCAGGCCTCGGACGCCGGCACGGGAACCTCGAAGGAGTTCTCGATCTTCATGGTGATCCGATTCCTTGGAAACACTGCGAATGTGTTGCCCGCCCGCGTGCCGCTCGCGTCAGCGGGCAACCATCGCGCGGGGATTCCAGGACGCTTTCGCTCACTCCAACAACGCCTTCAGCAGCGCATCGGGGGTATCCGAGTAAAACTGCACGTTGACCCGTGTCGCCATGTCGTCGGAGAGGTCGAACAACTGTCTCCGCGCAGACACCGGTATCAATACGACGGACGCCCCCTTCTCCACCGCGACCTCCACGATTCCAACGGCATTCGTCAGTGGCTCCACCGACCCGCCAAGATTCAATGCTCCGACCAGAATCAGGCCGCCCTTGATGTTTTTCTCCAAAAGGCCGCTGCACAGAGCCATCAGTGCAGGCAACCCCACATCCGCGCCGGTGCGGTCGTTGTCCATGGCGCGGAGCTGCACCGAGAACTCATGGGCGCGGGGGTCCCGATCTCCGACGAGCTCTTTCGCCCGGGAATACAGGTTCTGCTCGGCGTAGCGGACGCTCTCGCGGAAGGCGGGCGGAACTGGAGCGTTCAGTATCCTGACTCCACTTCCCTTGCCGGCGGTGACTTCGATTCGATACAGGCTGGGTCCCGTCTCCGAACCGCCCGGACCGATCCCCCACACCTGCCCCGGTGGCAGCGGGTCCGGATCGATTGCTTCGTCGCTGTGCAGCTCCGGTGTGGAGACGAAATTCTCGACTCCGTCCTCGCCCATCGCGTAGCTGAAATACGTGTTCCGGAACTCACTCTTGAACACCCGTTTCTGCTGCTCCTTGACCCTGCGGCGCGCTTCCAGGGCGATGCGCACCAGCGTCTCCAGCTCACTGTCGGGCACTTCCATCTCGGGGTCCGGGTACAGCAGCTTGAGAAGGCCGCTCACCGTCTTGTTGACCGCGGTGATGTCCCGACCGCTCAACGCTCCACCGAAATTCACCCGCCCCTGCAGCGCTTGAACCCGACTGCGGGTGCGCAGCCGACTCCAGCACTCCGACAGGAAGTCGCTTACGAGGCCAAAGTGGTCGGTGAAATGCTCGTTCGGATTGAGCTTGGGAAAATCCCAGCCGGGGACGTAGGCGTGAATGCGGTCCATGAACGCGGTGTCGTCGCGCATGTCCGCGGACAAAGGGCTGAGGAGGTGTCCGATGCGCTGCTGATGCTCGACCTCGACATCGAGGTTCCCCACCATGACGACTCCGCCCTCGGCCCGGATGCTCTCCTTGCCGCGCGAGAATTCGCCTGACTCCATGTAACCCTTGAGGATGTTCACGCCATCCTTCTGATCGAAGGAGACACCCGATATCTCGTCGAAGCACACGACGTCGTACTGACAGACAAGCCCGCGCTGGCCGCTGGCATTGTTGACGAACATCTTCGCCACCGTCGCCTTGCCACCGGAAATCAGGTGTGCGTAGGGCGAAATCTGCTGGAACAGGTGGCTCTTCCCCGTTCCCCGTGGACCGAGCTCGACCATGTTGTAGTTTCTCTCGACGAACGGAGCCATTCGGATCAGCGCGACGATCTGCGCCCGCTCCGACAGCGCGCCGGGCTCCAGTCCGACACTACGAAGCAGAAGCTGCCGCCACTCTTCGCTGGTCAGCATCCGGCGTCCCCGGTAGAGCGTATCCAGGAGATCGGCCTTCGAAAGCTGAATTGCACGAAGGCCGTCGATCGCGAACGGCCGCCCGTTCTTCTCCAGCGCGATGGTTGCGTCGTAGCTCAGCGTGACCTCAGCGTAGAACCCGTCGGTGAGCATGCGCTCGTGCTGCTTCACCATGTCGTCGTCGACACGTACGTCCTTGATGCCGAGGCTGGGCAGCTCCGCGATGAGCGAGTCGGTCTTCGCGTCCAGCCTCGCCTTGACGATGTCGATCAGCTTGATGGCGCCCCGGTCCCGGGCTCTCGCCTTGAACAGCTCCTCGTCACCGGTTCGCACCGTCCGGTCGGCGAGCTGCCGCTCGACGATGGCAAGACCTTCCTCGATCTCCCGCTCGTCGGTGGTGGCGCAGTAGCGCCCGAGGAGAAACTCGACCACGTAGGTCGGGACCGGGTACTGCCGCGCGTAATTGCGAACGAGGTCCTTGCGGACGAGGTAGCCGTCGAATGCCTTCGCCGCGCGCTGGTCGAGACTGTCGAGCTCCAGCTTCAATCTTCACCTCCGATGATTGTCGACTGCCGCGCGACGACTCGGCCGCTCGGGTCCAGAACGACGACCGCGGCCGGCGTGCCTTCCAGTTCGTCGTCGGGCACCAGCAGGCTCGCCGTACCCTCGGCATCCACCTGCCGCGCCTCGCTGGCGCTTGAGTCCGGGTCGTCGACGCGCGCCCGCAAGTCAACAGACAGCCCTGATTGAGTGGGATCAATTCGGACGCGGCACCGCAGTCCGACCCAGCTCACCGCAGTAATGCTCACATCCGCCGACGCGGAGACCGCACCCGCGGTAACTCGAAGGACGGGAATCAGGCTCTCCTGCAGGCTCAAGCCGCCATGCGCGTACTCCTTGCCTGCGCCGAAGCAGGCAATTCCCGGGCCGACGGCGACCCGTTCCACGGCGTTCCAATACCAGGGAACGGTCGGCACCTGAACCGCGGAGTCGCCCTCGATGGAGGCACAACGTGCCCACCGGCTCTGAGTCAGGTACTTCGGCAGGTTCACCTTGGGGAGTCCGCCGGGAAGCCAGAGCCAGCCGTGATCGGTGACGACACGGACCTCCCGCCAGCCGGCATCGAGGAGGGATTCGATGCGTTCGAGCAGCAACGCGATCTGCTCGTCAATCCGCGCTGCAAGCTTCGCTCCCAGCGAGTGGCCGACCTTGTCGAGGTCGCCATACTCCGTCCAGGCGCGACCGGACGGGTCTCCGGTGTCGTCCGCGCCCAAGTACTGGTACCCGGATGCGTTCAGGAGCTTTCGGAACCGGTCCGTCGACAATGGACGACCGACATCTGCAGTGACGATTCGGAAATCCGCACCGAGCGACGCGCCGCCAAAGTGCCCGGACACGGGAGACACGGCGGGCTTTGCAGTGGCCGTCACCGTGGGGTGGGCGGCCCACCGCGTCGACTTCTCCACTGTCCGCCCTTTCGATTGCAGGCGCTCCACCAGACGCTGGGAGACATCCAATCGGAGGCCGTCCGCGAAGAGGATTGCTGCGCCGGAATCGACACGCACATCGTTCGCATTCTGCTCGCCACGGCGCGGGAGCGGATCCTGGTCCGCCAATGCCTGAAGGTGACGCGCAGCCTCGTCCAGCCACGGCCGGTAGATGGCATCCAACGCACGGCTCACCGCGTTCGTATCCGCAGACGAGTTCACTTCGGCGTAACTGGAAAGCGCTGCGGCATCGATCGGCCACGCCCCTGCTGCGTACTGCGCGGCCATCTCGGCCGCGGAGACACCTCCAAGCTTCCTTGAAGTGCGCTCCGCAACTTCCGCCAAGTGCAAGAGGGCGCACGCAAGGGGGGCCAGGTCGAGTTTCGCCCACACCCATTCGCGCCTCGGGCCGTGGGTCTTCTCGAGCTGGAGAATTTCTTCGCGTGCCGCAGACGGTGCTTTCCCCTCCAAGGCCAAGAGGGCTCGTCGCAGTTCCTCTTCACCCTTCCTGTTGTTCTGAGGCCACGACGATGGCGGCTCGACAAACAAATCGTTCGGCATCGCCTTGTGCAGAAGCTCCGGCAGGCCGGTATACAGTGCTGGCGACTCGGCGAATCGGCTCCACACCGACCCCCACGATCCTTCGCGCCTTCCGAGTCGTTCGGCGGCAACGAGCACGCCATCCTTGTCCGGATCGAAATCGAATTCGGACTTGCAGCGCGATGCAAAGGCGCTTCGTCGTCCGGCCTCCCAGCCGGCCAACGCCGACTCGGGCTCGCTGAGCCAGAGAAGCAAATCCCTGACCGGATCATCAGAGAAAAGCGCATCGAAATCGGTTGCTTCGAGACGCCGGCCTTCGAGCAAGCGGATCGATGTGGTAACGAGTTCAGGGAGAGCACCCAGCATGGACTGCCGAGTTGCCGTATCGCGAGCCACGTCCAGACCAAGGCCGCCATCGCTGGAGACCATGAACGCCTCCACCGTCCAGTCCCGGCCGTTCTTCTGCGTCCAGCACGTACCTCGGTACTGAAGCTCCACCAACGGCTTCAGGTCGCTCGGACAGGCTTCCGCCGAGCCGAGCGCCTGCCGACTGACGTCGGGCAGGTAGACCACGGGTATCGTGTCGCCGGCGAACCCTGGCAGCTCCAACGCGCGATCGATCACGCACCGCAGCCAGATTGACGGTCCGGTTCGGATCTCGGGTTCGTACTCGCCGAGAACCAGAAGCTGCGGCATCAACGCGCGGAGCCGCTCGAGAATGGGCCGCCACTGCGCGTCGCGGTCGGTCCAAAGGACCGCTACGGGTTTCTCGGCGTCGTTGGGGTTATGGGCGGACGCGGCTTCGAGCGACGCCTTCAGTCGTTCAACGAGGGTTCGGCCGGAATCCATCTCAGCTTTCCACTGTCCCAGTCACGCACCGGCCGCGTGAATCGTCAGCAACAGCTCTGCGTCGCCGATCAAGCGATACTCCGGCTCGCGTCCAGACAACCGTCGGCTATTGTCGAGAATGAGCGGCACTCCTTCGCCACGTTTGTCCATCATAGTTCGACGATCGGTTATGAGGCCTGGGATATCTCCGGGAGCTGAGCACCGTGCAAGCAAGCTGGTGACGAATTCGTTGCGGGTAGATTGCAGGTGGGGGAGGCTCTCGACCCCCAGCGAGTTCGGAATACTGCCGGGGGAATAGAGCTCCAGTCGGTTCTCGAACAATCGCAACCTGACCTTCGATCCATGGATTGCGTAATCCCTGTGGGCGACAGCGTTGACGACTGCCTCGAAGACTGCTGTCATGTCGTACTGGGGTTGGCCTCTACGACCCTGATCCTTGAACGCCGCCGTGTTCATGTTTTTGGCGACGAATCGGCAGGTCTCCGCGACCTGGACATCCAGTGGTCCGGTGATATCAGCGGCGTCCAACGGATTCAGATAGTTCAAGTCCGGAATTCCGATAGCCGTTCCCCGATATGCCACCGCCTGCACAAAGGCGTTTGGTATCCACTGCCGCGGATCGGCCGACGCCATCAACACGCCTGCAACCGTGGGTCGGAATGTGCCGCTCTCGTCCGGACGCGCCATACGGAGCTTGCGGAGAAAGGTGCCCCGATCCTCGTCGGACCGAGGAGTGCGAAATCGCCGCCAGAGATCGAGCGCCACATCATCGACTGTCGCGTTGGACATTGGTTGCTCATCGAAACGAATGACCCGCGCCTGACTGCGCTGCTCTGCAAGTCTGGAGAGATACTCCAGCGACATGGCCCGCTGCCCATTCTCCGTTCGATACAGGTAGCCGCCGGGACTCCTGTGAACGAAGAGACTCCGCGGAATCTCCACTCTTACGACGGGCAACTGGTCGCCGGTGCTTGCTCGCAACCATAGCCGCTCCACAACGATGTCCACGATCGGAGGATCGACAGAGTCCGTGCATGCTTCAGAGACCAATTCGGTCACGCTATCCAGCCGTTCAATGGGAATCCCCGCGACGTCCCGCGAGTCCTTGTCGGCACCCAGGACGAACACGCCGCCACGACTGTTCGCGAACGCAGCGAATGCGTCCGCAAGCCAATCGCAGTGAGGTGCCTCAATCGAAGCTCCTGCAAACCGGGCACCGGTGAAGTTCAGAATCCTGCTTTCCCCCATTCGTATGTTGTTCAATAGCGACTCTGTGCTATCAGCCAATGGGGCGGTCGGCGATACGGTGCAGACGTTCATGACTCCGTTCCTTCTCTCGATGCGCCTTCTGCCTCGATGATCGACCAGACGGTGCGATAGGTCGGACCGAGATCGCCCAACGCTAGTTGCCAAGGACTTTGCCCGCCTTCTCTCAGGGCGGCGCGTACCTCCGTAAGCGGCGTCTCCGATGACAACGCAAGAGTTCTGGCCAAAGGCTCCGCCGCCCGTCGGGGCACACCAATGAGGCGAAGTAGCAATGCCTCATCCGTGTTGACTCCGTAGTAGACCTTTCCGGGCAGATTTCGCAAAGAACGCTTTTCCGCATCGTCCAGGTCCTCGAATCCTTCTCGAAAGGTGAGTGTCTGGAGCGCTGCAAGCCCCCACGATGCTGTTTGCGTCAATCGGCCGAACAGACGTTGGCAGCACCTGGTCATCGTCGCGACGGCATCCGTCTCTCCTTCTCTGCCTTCGACCTTGAAGTAGTCCATCGCCATCTCAGGCAAGGAGCGTCCCTGAACCCAGTCACAGACGATGCGCGCCAGCTTGTCACCATCGCGACGTGAGCCTCCGATCACGTCGCCCAGTTCGTTCCGCAACTCCGGCACTTCCAGCAGGATTCCCATCATCCGGCTCAGATAGGGTCGGGGCGTGTCGAACATCGTGGTTGTCCAGGCGTCTTCGTCTACCCGTTGGTCCGAAAGCTTGGCCAAGGTGCTGCGTACTGTCTCCAAAGAGAATCCCGTGTGGTCGACCAAGCTGAGCGGTTGTCCCGCAAGCCCGCCACCGTATCGCCGAACACCGTCAACGAATTGACTGGCCATGGCCGGGTCGCTTTGCCGGAGTTCTTGAAAGCCCAATGTGCCGCGGAGTACCTGCTCTACTTCGAGTGCGAACCGCTCGTGATCACCGATCTGCTTGTAGGTGTGGGCCAAGTACTGCAGGAACGCGGACCACTCCTTCTTCCATGACAGGCTCTCCAATGACAACAACATGCCTGCCGACGCAGCCTCCTTGACCATTTTGATAAGCGTGGAATTCAAAACCCCGACGTTTCTGGCTACGAATGCTTCCAGAACTTGCCGCTTCTCCGGTTTGCCGGCGGCGAGCGCCACGATTCCGATGTCGCCCTGGTCCACACGTCCCGCACGTCCGGCGATATTCCAGAAGTCTTCCGGAGGCATGTCCTCCCCGTATGGATACTGGTGGGACGCCAGCACGACCCCGGAGACCGGAAAGTTCACCCCTTGTGCGAGGGTTGTGGTCGCAACCAGCACGTCAAGGCGGTTGTTTTCTGCAAGCCACTCGACCAAGGCTCTCGCTTCGTCGGACATCCCGGCGTGATGAACCCCTACTCCATAGTCCAGCAACCCGGGCAGCGGATGATTTGCGCCAAACTCCTCAATCAGAAATGCCTTCGTCCTCTCGACATCCAAGCTGGAGTCCGGTCGATAGTTGTCCGGGCGCTTGAACCGGGAGGCGATGGACCAGCTATTGTGTGGCTTGTCGGCCAGGATGATCACCGTACCGCGGTTTCGGATCTGCTGTGCCGTTGCAGCAGCAAGCGCTCCCTGCGCTTTCGCTTGTGACCAACTCAAGCCCAGAGGGCGATCTTCCGGCAGCGTCAGGACATCGGGAATCGCGAGGGTTTTCCTGGTCGTATGGAGGGTGGTGAAGCTCACCTTGAACGCCCCGCGTTTCTCGCCGTGTACAGGCTCGGCGATGGCCATCACCCTGTCGTTAGGCGCCCAGTCCACCATAAGCTCGATGTTGTTGTAGCTGTCAGGCGCTAGCCAATGGGCAACCTGTTGCGCGTTTCCGATGAACGGGGTCAAGAGCAGGAACTGCGCGTGCCGACACTCTCGGTTGATTGTCGCCAAGAGAAGCTCAAGCTTGATTCCGCGACTTGTACTGGCCAAGTTGTGCGCCTCGTCGACCACCACGAGGGTCAGTGGTCGCCCAATCTCGCCTTCCCATCCCCCGCGAAGCATGAGGTCCAGCTTCTCGGGCGTGGTCACCAGCACACGAAATTGTCGGGACTCGTCCTCATCGGTCAGCATCAAGGCTTCGATTCCGTCGATCTCCAGCGCCGGACTTACCAATTCGACGCAGATATCCAGCGGTGCGAAGTCCCGTCGCAAGCGAACCGTAATCTGCTTCACCAGTGCCCGGGTCGGGGCGAGGTAGGCTACCCAACCGCGCTCATGATCGAACTGATTCAGGGCTTGGAGCATCCGGAACTGGGCAATCATTGTCTTGCCACTGGACGTCGGGAGGCTGACCACTACCGACCGGTGTCCTGAACCCAGCAGACCCTCCTCCCGCAGCGTGCGTCGTTGCGGCGGCAGCATTTCGAAGATCGGCCGATGCCGTACCCGGGAGACGGTGTCGCGGACAAATCGACTGACTCGACTGTTCACAGCACGGGTCACGGTCCAGATGCTGTTGTCGACAAGGACAGTTGCCGAACGAGCGAGAAGGCGCACCAAAACTTCCAAGTCTACGAGTCGGCCGCGAGCGCACGCGCCAAGGGCACGATCGAACTGGGATTCAAGCTGCTGGCGCACATCGAAACGGCCGTCCGGTCCCGCGCCCTGTCCCACGAATACGCCGAGAATTTCGGCCGCTCTCGCCAAGTGGTATTCGGCAATCAACTGCCAAGCGGGGTCCTGGCGTCCGTCGTCCTGCAATCCGGCGAGAAATGCCGGCTCGTGAGTGTCCTGCTCCGACCGGAGGGCAGCCACGCTTTCCTGAATGCGATCCAGATCTTCCCAGCCATGCTTTCGGACAAGCCTCAACCAGATGTCCAGGGTGGTCGCCCATACCCTGCGGTCCCAGTCGTCGCCATCCACATGAAGCCCGGGGATCCCGTCATCGACGAGGAGTCGGCGGATGTCTGCACCCCGATCGCCAAGGATTGCCATGCAAGCAAGACGGAGCAGCCACTCTCCTGCTTCGACCGGCTCCGGTGGCAGCGGAATTGCCCGGCACACTTGGAATGCGCGTGCGCTCGCCTCTCGCAGTGCGTCGGCATGATCGTTGTCAGCAAGCAGGTCGAACAGCAGAGTTTCCAGCACCGCGCCGACTTCGCGGAGTTCGTTTGCGTCTCCGTATTCGATTTCCTCCATGCCGAGGGCCGCCGCCACGCGACGCCTACTCGCTTCCACCTCCGCGCGGTCGACTCTGTCCTGCCCGACGGCTTCCATGAGCCAGCTCATGCGCCAGCTCCAAGGATTATCGGCAAATCAGGGATGGCCACTGGGATGTACCAAGCCTGGATCTCGACGCGTGTTGGTGAGGCGAGACGCCTGCCCAAGTGTCGTACGCGACTCGCCACATCCATCTCATTGCTATCCGTATCGCGTAGCAGTACGCCGACAAGCAACAAATCCTTCCCCGACGAGTTTACGTACCGACGTACAGCCTGCCGGTATGCCGCCACCAATTCCGGAGTCGAACACCGAATCCGCAGCCACCTGAGCAGGCTGTGCTGCACCGCCAGATTCGTAGCATTGGTCTCGAGTTGCCATGTCAACCCACTACGGCCGTACATCACTTGCGGCGGTACGTGCGCATCAGATGAGGTCTTGACCTCTCCGAACAGCAGCCCGAATCCCTGGGAGTCGCGATAGAAGCCGATCAAGTCCGCCCCCGGGAGACTGGCTGCGGGAGTCCGCCGGTCCCGAATATGGTTCCACGGCCAGACCACCTCCCGGTTGCCGTCCTGAGCGAGCACCGACTCCGCAAACGCCTCGCCGATCTCCCAACCCTTCTCGTCGCCCACGGAAGCAAGAAAATCCGCCAAGTGGTGGGTGCCCATCCCGGTCGTCGCCAGTCCGCGCAGTTCACTCTCGAACGACTCCCCGAACTCAGCGTCTCGGGCTCGGTCCGCCACTGGACCCGTCAGAAACGCGCGGAAAGCGGCCTCACTCGACACCACATAGCCCTCCCACTTCGCAACGCCTTCATCCCCCGAGTAGGCGAGCGCGGCTGGAAGCGCCGCAACCGAAATCCGCACTACAATCTCCTCGGGGAGACGGGACCGGATGTTTTCCGGAGAAGACCAAGACGGCCAATCAACATACTGCGTCCCTTGGTTCTTGGACGTCGCCAGGGTTGTGGGCGGAGGCGGCTTCGAGCGGCGCTCTCAGACGTTCGACGACGGTGGCAAAATTTTTGGACACCTGAGTGCTCAGATTCTCTTGACAACCAATGTTGCCTTCCGGACGCCCACGGGATCGGACGAATGCTCGCTGCAGGCGTTCACACCGAAGCACCCAACTCCGACTTCGGCAACCCGGTGCACCGTCGGCGGCATTTCTTGTTGATTTCATCAAGGGTCACGACGTCTCCGTACTCGCTGAGGAGCGTATTGGTACGAACCTTTCTGAGCTCATGCAGTACCGACCCTTGGTCATCAACGTAGGTCTGGCATGCAGTTTCATCGCGGAAGAAATTGTAGATCGCCTCTCGGCCGTCTTCGACCGTAAGCGTCAGCACTCCTGCCTAGTGCATTTGCCCATCCCATAGCCTGATGACATAACTCTCCGGATTCTCGTCTACCTCGATTCGGCTCCAGGGCTTCTTCAGGTCGTAGTAGTAGGTGCTCATCCTCCCTCGTCCTCCAGTATGCGGAACTGACCTATTCGAGATTGGTCGAAGCCACTCAACATCACCTTGGCTGGTCATCCCACCCGAGAATATGGATAGCTGTTCTTTATGTGGTAATTCAGGAACTGACCCTTGGAGGATGCCTGCATGATCTGCTCATGCATATAGTCCGATACACCATAGTATTGGTACACGCGACCGTTAAGAAATTCGACTTCCAACGTTTGCGCGTGTGTATCGTACCCAATCGAACTTACATTCGAAGATGCCACCGGACTCCTATTCATTATCGTTTCCTCTGTCTTCCGGGAAGATGTCATCTACCGGGATTCGTTGAATATTGAGGTCTTGAGTCACCGCAAGTGGTCTTTGTGCTCTCCAAGACGCTACAACTCGATTGTAACCTTCGTCGCGCCTGTCCAAACGCCACTTCTCGCTTACCTCAGGGTCCCCACTGCGCGGCCGGTATCGCTCCTCCGGCAGTGTAACGCGACAGCGCATTGGCAACTTTGCGGCCTCTCCGGTAACGATAGCTTCTCCGGTCCGAAGAATAGGTAACACGTCGAGCAAACCGGCGAGTCCGTCGGGTAACGTTCCTTGAACGCGCGAGCGGTCCGAAGGGTTTGACAGCCGAAGCGCAAAAAAGGTACCGCACTGCGAAAGAACTGTTTCGTTCACTTCCGAAGGACGTTGACTGATGACCATGGCGCCAACGCCATACTTCCGTCCCTCCTTCGCAATTCGCTGCACTACATCGGAGGCCAACTGATCAGACTTCTCCGAGAGATAGCGATGTGCCTCTTCCATCACCACAAGCAGAGGTCTATTGATTCCACCTTCTGACTTTTCCCGGCTCCAGAACAGTGCCTCGTACACGACCTTCAGAATCGAGCCGACGAGACGTTCGAGAACCGAACTCGGTACGCCCGAGAGGTCAAGGATCGTGATTGGTTTATCGCCGCCCAACCACCGTCGCAAAATTCCGTCCAGATCCTCCTGAGTCGTCCCGGAGAGGTCCGGTTCCCATGGCCCCGGATGAAGAAGAAAGTCGTATCGTCGGTCCAGTAGCCTGGATCGAAGCAGATTCAAGGGCCTTTGAATTCCGACAGCCTGGTTGTTCAAGAATGGACCGGCAGCGCCCATGGCGTGGGGTCTGTATCTTGGAGGTACCAGCCTCTCTGGATCACCTGCATTCTGACGAGTCGGCTGGTCTCTATTCGGCCCTTCGAATGTAGTGATTTCAAAGTCAATCAGGTCGTACCAGAGCTTCTTGAGGCTGAATGGCAAGGGTGTATCAACAGTAATGGAGGCGGAATCGACACCGGGGAATTGCTGTGCTTCGTGGGATTGCAGCTTGAGTTCGAAGATCTTGTCGGTGAAAGCTGTCTCGCGGTTGCCCTCCAATCCACCGGTCAGAAATTCAAGCAGCTCACTCGTGTCCAGAGCCCAGTATGGGATGAATAGCCGTTCTTCACCATATTGCGGCTCGACACTGAACACTTGTGCCACGTCGGCGAGTGGTGCCGAGTACTCGCCGTGCACATCCAGCATGAGTACGCGTGCGCTGGGATGCGGTACATCATCCGCAGCGGACGTGGTGATGGCTCTGAGGAGACTCGCAATCGTGGTCGACTTGCCAGAGCCCGTGGAGCCCAGGACTGCGGAGTGACGTGTCACGAGCTCGTTGAGCGCGACCTTGGCGGAGATGCTTTCAGCGCTGGAAAGCGTCCCTATCGTTACGTGGCCTTGTCCCGGCACATCGTACACTCGGCGCAGGTGTTCCTCGATGGCTAGGTGGACGGAATCACCGATATTCGGATACTGACTGATTCCCCGCTCAAACATGCCGCCGACAATCTCGCCGACGAGTTCGATGGTCATCCAACGCCCCACATCCTCGACGGTGTCTACGTGCTCCGGCACGGCCCCCGCGCCAACCGTGGCCACGATGCCCAGCAAATCCTGATAGCCTTGTGGCACTCGAACGAAACTGCCGACTTGCCCGACTCTGTACGTTTGTCCGTTGATGATGGACAGACCGGATGCGACCGACTGAGCAAGGTGAACGGTGAGTGCTGCTCCGGAGACAGATGCGATCCTGCCGAGATACGTCGGGTCGCGGCTAAGCATCGGAGTTGTCCGCAGTGTCTCGGGGCTCTGCGACGTCTTCCTCGTCAGGACGTGGTTCCGGCACGGCGGAGGACACTTGCTGAGCTTGAGTCACCGCAAGGAACTGGGCCAAGCTGGCGAAGTCACCGAGCAGGAATTCAGCCGGCCTGTCTGCGGCGGGAGCACGCCAAAATGTCTGGCGGATGTTCTCCTTGTCCTCGTTCGCTGAATAGGTGGGTTGCCATCGCCCCGTGACGCCACTGATGACGGCAGCATCACGCGCGTAGACACTCAGATTGGGTCGGGAACGGGCAAGCTTAATTGCCGATTGTTCGTCATCGATGCGACGGTACTGAAATGCGAATACGGCGGTATGGGAATTCGCGGCCAGTGATTCGTCCAGCACCGCGCAGATGTGAGAATCGAGAAACGAAAATCCCGTGCAAAGGAGCAGGGTGTCAGGCGTCGTCAGAAACTGGCGCAGCCGTTCGAACAATGCGGAGTAGGGCAGCCTCGTGACCTGGTCGTACTTGAGGTGATCAGGGTAAATCAGTTCCGTGGCTTCTCGCTGGCCAGTTCTGACGACGGTATCCCCGAGGACCCTCCAGCCAAGGGAACCGTGCAGCTTCCAGAGACGGGACCAACGGGCCGGGAATTCGTCCAGGGAAACGCTGGCCGGATCAAAGAACGGCAAGTGCGATCCCGTAAACCCATCAAAGTACGCAATTCGTGCCCTTTCGAAGGCCTCCTCGATGAGAAGGTCGTAGTTGGGAGTGAAAATCTCGACCGAGTGCTCCCTTTGTGTGCCGGCGATCCATGAGACAAGTTGCGAGTAAGGATTGGGTTCCTCTGGAAGTCGCGAGCACACCTGGGTTCCGATTTCCTCACAAATGCGTCGTCCGAGGTCGTCGTAACCGCCTCCATCCAAGCCGTGGACGAGTGATGTTCCGATCGCCTGGGCGAGTCTTCGTACCTGTGTCAATATCGCCTCGATGTTGACGTTCCCGGGGATTTCGTTCTTCAGAACGTCGACGAGCCTTCGGTCTTCGGCGGCAAGCGCGGCAAGGACGGCGTCCGTGAGGCCGGCGACATCGGGTATAAGCGGTTTGCCGTCCGGGACAATGCGGTTGTGGTCGTCGACGCGAATTGCCGTCGGCGCCCCCGCGCCGATGAGGATGCCGATACGCTTTCGACCCTGCGACAGGATTTGGCGTAGATCGGCCATGTAGCGATCCGGGTTGTGAAGGGTGGCAGGAGACATTTGTCAAATCTTCAAACTGGTCGTGGCGACATGCCGTGGCTACGCAACATCCGAGGCAAGCTGTCGAGTCTGCTCATCAGGGGTTCGAATCGCGCCCTAGATGGCGTCCACCTCCCGTTCCTCGAAAATCGGCTCGCCGCACTGGCCACAGACCCAGGCTGGTACGGCATCGAGCGCCAGGTGGTATCCGTGCCGGTCGAGCGTCTCATTGCTCCTCTGCAGTGCAGGCATTTCATGTTGTCTTCCTCGTGCGCAGGTCGCTCTCCCATTCATCCTCCGAGGGAAGATACGCCGTGATGATGGCGATATAGTCTTCCTTGGGCGAGCAGACCACGTGGATCTCTCGATTCCCGTTTCCGCGGCCATGGGGAAGGCAACCGTGCCCGCGGGCATCCTCGGGATAGTCCTCGATCAGCTCTCCGTGCTCGATGGTTGCTCGCACCTCACCGGGTGTGATCATTCTCTCGGGCCGCGCTATCCGTAGCACCGCGTGCGGCGGGAAGAGCAGGCGCTTTGCGGCGGCGCGTTTGACCCGTTCAGCGATTCCACTCGAAGTCACGGGTCTGGTCGTCCCCTAACGCGCTGCTCACGTGTAGCGGCCATGTGACCATCGTCGGTACGCTCACGCGTGAACTTCCGAATTGTTGCCCACTCGCGCCTCCGTTCGCGAGCGGTGGTCTTCACGGCGTTCGTGTAGTGCAAGTCGTTCCAGCGATTGCCGTCGAAGTCGGAACCTCCCAGGAAGTCGGTGCAGCCGGTCTGCGGGCCGTCACCGGGGCAGTTCCAGAACCACGGATAGTCCTCCCGCGGACGAAGCTCGTGGCCCTCGTCCACGTCCGCTACTTCATCGTGCTGCAGCCATGGCGGCTTCGACCGTTTGGCCGGCTTGAGAACCTCCTTCCCTCGGTCCTTTTTCCACGAAATCTTGGGTTTGACGCGGAGAATGCCCGCTCCCTTCTTGCCGCCGGGGATGTCTTCGGCCATGAAGGGACGAATGTTGAGCCGTACACCGTCGTTGATGTCTGGCTCCCAGCCAATGGGCTGTTCGTGTATGGGTTTCCAGCGGACGAAGATGTCGAAGGGCGCCTTGCCTTCGAGGATGTGTTCAAGATGCCTCTGGAGTACCGACGCTGCCGCTAAACGACCATCCGCACCGTCTTCGCCACGCTGTACCTCGTCCCTTTGTCGGGCGATCCAGTCTCCTAGATAGCTGTAGGTGAGGGATTCCAGGAGTTGCCGGCCCTCGCCGTCTCCTGCGGCCAGCTTGTGGTAGTTGACCAGCGCGTGAAAACCGTCGCGGCGACGACCGTCCCCGATGTGCCAGACGAACGGGCGATGGTGGAACAGCTTGCAGTGCTCGTCGAAGAAACGATCGCGTAGCCAGTCGTCAAGGCTGTTGCTGCCTACATCAGCAAGGAGTTTGGCGAGCACGTCGTCGTTCCAGCAATCTCCGAAGGCGGCGGCCAGCAAACCCAACAACCGCTCCCGGGCCGGCGGTTCACCTCGTACCGGGGGAATGCAGACGATCCCGTCCTCGTCCCTCCATTCGCGCAGCCTCTCGGCGCGTCGTACCCACTCACGCTGCTCGTCGCCCAACTCCATGTCGTCATCGTGCTCTGCCGGCCAGCGGTAACCGAGCAGCCGAGCGACTGCAACATGCAACACCGTCCGGTCGGTCCGTAGTGATCCATGAACGGTCCCTTTCCGCGTCTCGTCCCAGACTACTGAGCCACATGGGTGGCCGTGGAAGATCCATTGGGTCGGGTCGTTCGAGTAAGGGCGAGGAAGGCCATTTGGGTATTTCTCATTGGCGACCTTGCTCCAGCGAGCAAGTTCGAAGGGGACCTTGGCCAAGGTGGCATTGGTAACTTTAAGTGTCTGATCGATACGCCGTACTGCTTCGTTGTACTCGGGAGAGCAACAGAAACTCCAAATTGCAGGCAAATGCGCCTCATTCTTTGGACGTATCACTGCTACGTTGTTATCAAAGTGACATCCACCATATAGTGACGAAGGAAGCTCTCCCATACTGCTGATTGCAACACCTTGATGATTCCAGACTTCTTGTCCTCTCCTCCAATTTTGAACAGCGTGATTCATGCCTTTCATCATTGTTGCGTGACGAAATAGAGAACCCGTTCCTTCTTCCCACAATATTACCATCGATCGCCCGCCATACGTACGAGTATTTTGTACGGTTGTTTGCAAGAATCTCCAATCTTTCGATATAGGTTGTTCCCAAACAAAACGATAATATTTATCACTATCTCCAGTCAAACACCCCGAAGAGTCCATCACGTACGTATCTAACTTGGAAGAATCCTCTGCAGTTGTGGGCGTGATCCTGGCATCCAAATTCCTCAGCTGTCGGGCCTGCTCCGTGATTTGGACTGCTGCATTTGGCAACCGTGCTGCTTTTGCGCCGGCGGTTCCACATTCGGAGACATCCAGTCCGTACATCGTCCGGCCAATCAAAGCGTCATCGACGGATTCATCAGAACGAACGAGAACATGACCGTGGCTCACGATTAGCAGAATCGGTTTGACAACCTCACCGCTAATGGTCGCGAAAGCTCCGGCGCCCAGTCGCGCAAGCAGATGCCAAGTCTCAGTCCTCAGCAACTGCTCGCGGAGACTTCGGTAGCCCTTGAGGAACAGCCAGTTCTGCGGAAGCACGAGGCTGGCGGTTCCACCCTCGGCGCACAAATGGAGACAGCGTTCCAGAAACACGGTAGACAAGTCATTCTTTGCAGAGCGGTAATTCCGACCGCAGAACGCGCGCAGTGTCTGGCCTTGTCTGCGGCGCACCAGGTATGGGACGTTAGTGATGACGAGCGTGTACCGATCAGAAAGCAACTGCGCCGCCCGAGCCATCCCACCTGCCGCAGCTGCCCGTTCAATCTCGTCGTCACTCGTGCGCTCCTGGTCCGGCACGACAGCAAACAATTCCCGAATCGACTCGAAATCGCGCTGGAAGAGATCCGCTTTGAGCGCGTGCGGGTCGATGAGCGACCCGAGCACCGGAGCCTGCTCAAAAAGTTCGCGTAGAGCATCCATGCTGTTTCTGAGGGGCGCAGAGAGCAACGTGTCATCAACGCCGAACAGATTCCGACCCGAGGCAAGCCCGCCGGCAGCCGCGGCCTGCTCCGACAGGGCCGACCATTGCTCCTTGGTCGCATTGGGAGCCAGTCCGGAGCAGGCAAGGTGCATCTCGGGGAGAAGGCGATACCCCTCCGCACTCGGATATGTCCAGGCTGCGAGCGCCAGTGCGAACGCGGCGACTTCGACGCAACGCGCATCCAGTTCCAGACCGTGCAGGTTCTCCCGCAACACCGCGTCCACCGCGTCGTGAGCCGGGAGGCCCTCGCGTTCCATGCGCATCGGAACCAGCATCGAGAAGGCGGCGACCAGGAAATGCCCCGAGCCGCAGCAAGGGTCCAGAATGCGCAGCTCGCTCAATCTTCCCGGCCACCGGTCGAAAGATCCTGCGGCCGGATGCCAGCGCCCTAGCTTCGCTTCATGCAGGTGACTCGCCTGACCGAGGTCGACGGCAACCGCGTCCGAACCGGCAAGAGTCGACGGCTCCGCCGATTCTGTAGCCGTCACACCTCCGCCAGCGCCGGTGCCCGCGCCCGCCGACTGCGGTTCTGCCACTTCGTTCGGGTCCCCGTGTCGAACGAACCGCAAGTACTCAAGCGGTACGCCGGGAATCGCTGCCTTGCGCCGAAGCTCCAATTCGCCGGTGGCGCCACTCAACTCGTCGTCGCTCAGGCGGCGCGCCGCCCACCAGGCCCCCAACGTGTTGTCGAGCAGAAACGCCACCATATATGGCTCGGTGAAAAGCTGTGTCACCGCCGGCAGTTCGTCCGCCCCGATCTTGACCTCGGAGCGGTTGACCTCGTCCTTCTTCTTGGACTGCCAGAACTGATAGACCCAACCGAGGCTGTCCGACGCAACGAATATGTCCGTGGGCAAACTCTCAACCAGCGCTTCCAACTTCTGACGGTGTTCGCGCGCGAACCGAACCTGGAAGGCGGGATGTGCAGGCCTGAACACCTGCGGCAACATCTGATGCGCGAATTGGGTAGCTATCGCCCATTTGTCGAGACTCTCATCCTTTCCCAGATCCTCGCAGTCCTTCAGTGAGACGGGGACATCTCCCCATTCCGAGGCGATCAGCAGGTTGTTCTCCTCAAGAAATCGCGCGAACAGCATGCCGTGCCAGTGCTCGTAGGCGCATTCGTGTACCAGACGTTCGATCGATTGCATTCCTGCGCGCGGGTCCAGCCGATCGCCGAGCTGACGGCCGTGAGCACGCAGCCGTCGGCGCAGGCTGCGCTCCTCCGCACTCATATGCTCGTAGGGCTCGCGGAGGTGTACGGCAAGCGCCTCCAGCGCCGCACGTGCGCCGGCCTCGGCTACCTCCCGAGCGGCCGAAATGGCTCGTTCGAGCCGCTTTCGCAACTCCACTGCCAGCACGTTCATCCCGGCCCCCATATTCGGCTACGGACGTTCCTGGTCACGGGACTCAAGCTCGCAGCGCTTCCAGGAACCGCTTGGCATGGGGAGACGCGTCGGCGACCTTGTCCGGATCCAGACCCGCGAGGATCGCGAACGAATCTCGGCCCTTGCGGTACGCGCCCTTGGGTCTGGAATTGCGGGTAGCGGCGTTCAGTCCACGTTCGAGGTCCTGCTTGGAGACCTCCTCGACATCCGCTCGACGGGGAAGGGAGTTTTCGCTGAAGCCATCGCCGAAGTATTCGGCCAATGCGGGACGGTCGGCCAGGAGCCATGCCTCCATGCACTGGACCATCAAGTGAACGTGGTCGTCGGTAGCCCCGGCCGGCTTGTCCCAGCCGTCACGATCCTCCAGGTGCCGCCAAGGTCCGGCTCCCGTCGCGACTGGCCCTTCGCTGTCAACGAGCAACACGACAAAATCATCGCCGCGGGACGCCCGGAGCGCGTGACGAAAGTCCTCGTAGGCCTGTTGTCTGCCGCCGGAGGCGAAGATCCTTGGCAAGCGTCCTGCAAGCCCTGCCTTCTGGAGAAACTCCCGAAATGCCTGCCGGCACTCGGTTCTCAAAGGCTTTCGATCGCCGCCTCCCTCAACGTAGAGCCGGGTGCTCACCAGCGCGTTCCTCCCAATCCACCTCGCAACCAGTAGTCACCCAGGCTGTATCTCTCGAGCCAGCCGGCGAGTTCCTGCTTGTCAAAGCGCTTCATCGTCGTCTGACCGTTCTCCTTCTCGCACACGACCACGCTTTCCGGTGTGTCCGTCAGCGCGTCGACGAGAATGTCGGAATGCGTGGTGACGATCAGTTGGCAGCGTTGAGAGGCTTCCCGAAGCAGCTTCACCAGACCGGGGAGGATGTCGGGGTGCAGGCCAAGCTCCGGTTCCTCGATGCAGACGAGGGGCGGCGGAGTTGGATGGCAGAGAATGGCCAGCAGGCCGAGGTAGCGAAGCGTGCCGTCCGACAACCGTACCGCAGGGACGGTGATATTGCCTTCCTGCAGCATGACTTGAACTGTGCCTCCTTCCACGATCACGTCGAAATCCACTACGCTTTCGTAGAGACTTCGCAAAGCGTCCAGGAATCGACTCTTGGCCTCTGGTTCGCGCTTCAGGCGGTTCACCACTAACCCCAGGTTCTGACCACCTTCGAGCAGAAAGTCATTGGGAAGCGCAGCGTCCTGTGGTTGTCGAGGCGCCGCATGTCGCCCGAAAGTCCATTCGCGATACGGGCGAATTCGAGCGTACATGTCGCCCAGCCACGTCAGTTCCGCATAACGAAAAGGGTCGCGAATCTGAGAAAGGACGGATTGGCTGCGTTTGTACAGGAGCGACTGCTGAGTCAGCCCCGTGTTGCGGCCAAAGTTCGGACCGTTCGCATTCAGCTCGAAGTAGAGGCGGGGTTCATCTTGGCCGGAGATTGGTTCAGCTTTCGCGATCTGCTCACTGGCCAACTGGAAGCGATGGGTGGCCTCCGCAAAGGCCAGACTGTGGCGAAGCATGAACGAATTGTCCTCGTCCGCGAGAACTACCTCGATGTGGGCAGACGATGCTCTGGGCTCGCCTCTCCAGAGCCAGTTGCCGACACCACCGCCCTCGGCGATGGGAGTGGTCAGGTCCCGGGGAGCAGCCCGCAAGAGCTCGATCACCTCAATGAGGTTCGACTTCCCGGAGCCGTTTGGCCCTATCAGCACATTGAGTGGCGCGAACTCCAGCTCCTGCGCGTCCGGTCCGAACGAAAGGATGTTCCGGAGCTTTATTCGGTGCATGAACATCGCTCGTCTCCTCAGCCGATCGCGATCGGACCTTGCCGAATCTGTTCCAACAGTTCCCGTTCGGTCTTCTCGATCCAGGCTCTGACCTCCTCCGAGGTGCGGAGGGTAGCGCTCTCGAGCTTGAGGTGACGGATTTTCGGCTCGACGAGCCGATGCGCCTCCACCTTGGCTTGAGCGAACAATTGCGGGAGTGCTGCGGTACGCGTTCGCCAGTCGTCGAGCGAGATTCGGCCGAGCGACTCGAGGACTTCACTCTGTGTGCCTGTGCCTCCCGCCGAAGCTCTCGCTATGTGCAGTCCGGAGAGAATTTCGTCGCGGGTCTCCTGCTCAATTCGCTGCCAAGCGTCGAATCCTTCCAAGCGTTGATGTTCGTCGTCATAGGTCGTGTCGTGGAGTTCCTCTGACGCTACCAGGGCGGTGCGCAGGGCATCAGTCAGCTTCGCCGCGAGCCCGGGTACCGGGTCTGACACGTCGAGCAACCGACGGCCCGCGACGATTGCTTCTATCTGAGGCTTCACTTCCTTTGCCACGTCCAGGTCTTCCGCGTGCCGGAGGAGCGCCTCAAGTCGCCGGAACGCGGGCAGCCGTTCCACGGCCAGTGTTCCGGCCGCCGTCCACTCGTTGGCGTTTGCGACGAGGACATCATGCCGGTCCAGGATGGCGAGCAACTGCTCGTTGCCGGCAAGTGACGTCAGCTCCGACAGGTGCCGGGTATCGGGACACTCCGGCAGCGGCGCGTCCCCACCCGCACCCCGCGCCAAGTCGTCGAGGCGGCTCAGCAGCCGTCCTGCGGCTGCAGTCTCCTCGTTCGGCTTGCACTCGATTCCGGCAGTCTGGAACAGGCCGCGCAGCTTCAGGCGCTGGCGAGTACTGATGGTTGCGCTCTCGGTCCGGAAGTCGGTGCTCGCCACTTTCGCCTGATCGAGCTGCCCCGGGTGCAGCGCAACGCCGTTCGCGGCGGCCCGGAGGTGACCGGCTCCGAACAGGCTGATGAGTGCTGCATCGATGGCATCCCGAGGCCAACCGTAGGGTGGATCGGAGAAATGCGAACGCACCTCTCGCCCCCGCTTGCCAGCGCCCACGAACGTCAGGACAGTGGCGCATACAGGGTGTTCCTCGGTCTTGCCGCTGTAGTCGAGCACCTCGAGCGGATGATCGGCACCGGCGCGGGCGCGTTCGATCACCTTTGGCCACCGATGGTCATCTGCGTCGTTGAACTTGTGAAAGAGCCGGGCCAGGGAGGCGTCGGCGGCCTCCCGGACCTTGTCGGACAGGCTCGACTCTGGCCGCTCGTTGCCGCCCCCCTGGATCACCTTGGCCCCACCAACCACGTCGGCCACCACCGCCCGCAGGTTGTTCTCCGCCTCGGTCAGGCGTGTCTCCATGCCTTGGCGCGCCTCGATGCCTTCGGGCGTCGATGGCACTCCCTTGTACTCCAGGGTGGCCTTCGCGGCGTCCCGATCAGCGATGAGACGCGCGAGGCCTTCCGCCTGGGACCTCGGCACGAAAACATGGATGACGGGGCTGTCCGTTCCGACCGCCCGTGCGTCGGCAACCACCGTGCTCTCCCGGGCGCCCCAACCGTCGCGCACCCACACCGGGACGTCACGGCCATCGTCCGCTGGTGGCTCGGCGCTGAAGTGGAGGGAGAGCCTGCGCGGCTCCTTGCTCGCTCCGTGGGACAGCCTCGTGGAACCCACTACCTTGTGCACTGCTTCGCCGAGGAGCGCAACGCGTTCGGTCGCCATGCGCGCGAGGTCGTTCGTGAGCCGGCTTTTCCGGTTGCGGAACTCGGCTTCCCAGTCGCTGCTTTCCCGGGTTTGCAGGCTGTACTCGTCGTCGAGCTTCAACAATGTGCCCGCGTTCACCAACTCGTCGAGGAGCGCCGGCAACCGACCTCGCAATTCGGCCCCGTCATTGGCCAGGTTCTCGACCAGCAGGTCTGCCAGAGTCCCGACATTCGCACGCACACCGATGTCGACCCCGGCGTCCCGCGGGAGCTTGCGAATCAGGAATACCAGAGCGCAGAGCCGCGACTTCAACTCACCGTTGGGGGTGCCGTCTTCGCGCTGCTTGACGATCGCCTCGTGGATCTCCCGGAGCAGCACGCCGGACTGGAGCAGGTTGGCCGAGACCTCGTCGAACAGGAAGTCCGCCGCCACGACAGTGCCCACCTGATTGTCGGCGGTGCGTCGAATGGCGTCGTAGACGATGCGAAGCTGCGTGCGAAGCTGGCCGGCCATGCCCGCACGGTCGACCGCGCGCAGTGTGTGTTCCCAGAAGCGTCGGCGGACGGGCAGCAACGGATAGTCATCGACCAGGATGGGCTTGTCTTCGCTGCGGGGGGCGATGCGAGTGCCGACGAGATGGCGATCAATCTCTCCGGCGCTCGCGTCGAGTGAGGATTGAACGTCGTTCACGCGGTCCGGACGCTTCGCCAGCACCACCCGCCGGATCACGGTCTCGACGTCATGGTCCGAAAGCTCGACAGTGACTGCGAACCGGCCCTGGAGACGTTGCAGCGCATGCGTGCCGGACAGCGCGGTCTGTCCCGTTCCGACAAAGAGAAGACGATCACCGAACCGCTTGCTGCATGCTTCGACAATCTCCTGCACGACATACGAGCGGCTGGTGTCGTCTCCGATGTACTGCTGCACCTCGTCGAGAATGATGACGGTCCCCGGCATCCCACCACCCGGGGCGAGTGAATCCTGGAGTGCGGAAACGAACTCGTCGTCCGTAATGTCGGTAGGCTTGGGAAACTGCTTGCGAAGCGCCTGTCTCGCTTCCTTCTCGCTGCCGGCAAAGGTCGGGTCGGCGGCGAGCAGTGCCTTGGCAATCAGCGGACTGACGTAGAGATCGTTCAGCTCTCCCCGAAAGTCCCGGCCTTGCTCCTCGAGCGCTCCGCGGACCCGGTCGTAGATTCCGTTCTTCTTGAGCCAGAGGCAAAAGCGGGCTTGAGGAAAGCCCTCGGGCAGACCCAACGACCTGAACACGATACCCAGCAGGGCGAGCCGAACGCTGTCTCCGGTCCCCGCTCCAAGCGTTCCCGCCGCGGCGTGCAGACCATGGCCTCGCCGCCCGATCGTGGAGACCTCCGTGAGCAACTCCCGCACGTCGTCCGGTAGATGCGCAAGTCCGCGAGCGGTGGCGCCGTCGTCGGGGAACTGGTAGTCCGACCACAGGAAGCGCAGCATCTTCGCCAGGTGCGACTTGCCGCTGCCGAAAAATCCGCTGATCCAGGCGGCCGGCTGTTCGGGCTGGCCCTGATGGCTGACGTAGGACTCCAGGATACGAACGAGTCCGCTCCGATACTGGCCCTCGCAGACAAAATGTTGCAACTCGAAACGCAGCGTACTGCGCTCGTTGGGATCGAGGGCGTCGGTCATGGCCGCGACGCCGTTGTTGAGGAGCGTGATCCGATCGGGATCCTTCTGATAGACGTCCCTGTTCTTCATACGTCGTATACCCCCGGGATTTCCTGCAGGGTGATGGGGACCGCGAGGTAGTTCCATCCGTCTCTTGCATCCAGCAGGCGATAGTTGCTGTCCACGTACTCCCCGGGAAAGAACACCACGATACGGCCCCGCACGTCCCGTTCGATTGCCCGCATCACCTCCGAGACGCGAATGAACCCGAAGAGCGACGCGATACCGAACAGGGCGACGACCGAGGCATCGTCGGCCTCCGATGCTTGCAGCACCGTTCGCACCCGACCGACCGTGTGCTCGAGGAAATCATCTTCGAGCTTGAGATCGAGATCCTCCGGCGACTCGAAGTAGCTCTCCCGATACTCGACTCTGTTGGTCATCCACTCTGCGAACGCATCGGTCAGATCGCACTCGATCCAATGGTGGCCGGCCTTGTCGGTCGCAATCTTGAAAAGCTGCTTGCGCGCCCGCAGCCGCCGCTCGTCGGACTTGTCGTAGACGACGAATATCACCCGCTGGGCGCCGGCGAGGTCCTTCTCCCACGGAAGGGAGATGTAGCGCTCGTAGCGCTCAGCCAGTCTGTCGATGCGGCCCACGGATCAGCTCCCATTCTCTCCTGGTGAACATCATCGGAAAGGACACGTCGATCATCTGGCCCGAATGCTTGAGGTCGAGCAGCCCCAGTCGATTCGCGTCAACGGCAATGTCGACCAGGGCGCCGGGAGATGCATCGAGAACTGCGGTCCACGGTGTCTCGAACAGCAATCGGCCGCGACGCCCTGTCGCGAACCCGACCAGCAACGCGTACGTCACCGCTGCCGCTGGCGCTTCCACGCGCTGCCTGGTCTTTCGCCCGCGACCTCGAAGGTGACCGGACTGCGTCCAGGAAGAAGCGGCGTTGCGCACCACCTTGTCGAGCGTCGCTTCGTTCAGTCGGTCCCCCACGGCTTCGACAAGATCGTCCTTCATGGCTTGTCGCCCGAACTCGTGGCCGAATGGCGTGGCGATTACCGCTCCGGCCGTCGCACGCAGCAAGGGGTCACGAACGAGAGCGAGAAGCAACGCGAGCAGGGGGCGGCTGGATGAGTGACGTCCCCACAGGTTCCTGAGCGCACGGAACAGAAGCAGCCGTCCATCCAGTCCGTAGAGCTCGGTCAGCCGCTGAAGCGAGTGTTGACGAGTCGCGGCCGTTCTCTTTCCGAGACAGTTGTCGTGCGTGACGGCGTTCACGTATTCCTGCCGGCGCACCTCGCCCGGAACTGCATCCAGGAGTTGAGACAGCTCGTCGAGCATGATCGTGCGGCTGGTGTGGGTGCCTCGGTCGCCGGAGCGGAAGCCCCAGAGAGAGGCTTGGCGTTCGGACAGGCCGGCGATCCCGGTCTCGAAATTCAAATCGGCGATTGCGCTCATGCGGGGGAGGATAACGCAGGAAAGGAAAAATACAAATCTTTCGCCGGCTAGTTTGCCGGCGAATTTTCACAAAAAGGATAACGGTGCGAAATTGTACCGGTCGCGGCCTCGAATTCGGTTGAGTTCGTGGGCGCGAAAAATGCTGCAGTGCGGTACGCAAATGACGTCAGATTGCGGGACGCGACGCCGAAATCGTAGGAGACGGGTGAGAACTGCTGACGGAGCAGACTCTCGCGCGGACAAACGGCGCACTCATTGGCGAGTGCTTCAACTCATAACCAAGTCGTAACTCGACATGAGACTCGGTAAGCGAGAGGCAACAGGTTTACTCTTCCCCATCAAACGATCCTGTTGACGAGGGTGTCGTCCCCGCGCTGCAACCGGCGGATGTTCTCGATCAGAATATCCACCACGTTGTCCTCGTACTGCCGGGTCTCGCCGGCGGTGTGGGGCGTGATCAACGCGTTCTCGAAGTCCCACAGCGGGGAGTCCGGGGCCAGCGGCTCCTCCCGGGTGGTGTCGATCCCCGCGCCGGCAATCGCACCGCGTTCGAGGGCCGCGACGAGGTCCGGCTCGTTGACGCAGCCCCCGCGCGCGACGTTGATCAGGTACGCACCGGGCTTCATCCGCTCGAGCGCATCCGCGTCGACGAGGTTCTCGGTCTGCGGCGTAAGCGGGCACGTGAGTACCACCGCATCCGCCTCGGCCAGCGACTCGAGGAACCGGTCCGGCGATCGCACCTCGTCGGCCGAACCGTCGTGGTTCGAGACGTCGCGCTTGATGCCGATGGCCGTCATGTCGAACGCGCGAGCGAGTCGGGCGAGACGCGAGCCGATGGAACCGAGCCCGTAGATGAGCATGGTCTTGCCGGCAAGCTCCTCCTCGCGACGATCGAGATCGGAGATCATGCCGCGCCAGACATGCTCGCGCTGCCGGTCGCGCCCGGTGTGGACGTGGCGCGTCAGCGCGAGCAGCAGCGCCATCGCATGGTCGCTCACCGCGTTGCGGTTGACGCCGCTGCCGTTCGCCAGCGGCACGCCCCGCTCGCGCAGCGCATCCAGACCGAACCGATCGTAGCCCGCCCCGCACACCTGGATGAAACTCAGGTTCTCCGCGTTGTCCAGCAGGTCGTCGGACCAGAACCCGGACAGCACCAGGACGTGGCCCTCGGCGATGCGCGCACGGGTGTCTTCTCGGTTCCAGGTCTGGAAGTGCTCGATCCCCGTCCCTCGCAACGCGAACCGCTCGGCGAGACGATACGCGACGTGTGCGAAATGGATGACGAGGGTGTCGTCGCTCGGCAGGCGGTGGGAACCGGGCATCGGGCTTCTCCATGGTCGGAAGGACACTGGCGGCGCGCAATCGCGCAATGGGACCCGGGCCGCACGCCGTTCAATGGAATACGACGGTCGGCACGAGGTCAATTCTCGTGCCTTGTGTGCTCGTGTCGTACATGCGTGTACCGTACGTCAACATTCGAATGCCCGGACCGACGATGGTCCGCGAATTGCGGCCCGCAGTACCGCAATTTTCGGTCCAACAGACCGCAAACGCTCTTCACACGAGTCCACGCTGGCAGTAGCTTGCGGCGGTAGTACGCACATCGGCAGGGTTGCGACGGGAAAATCGCTCGACATTCATCGAAACGGTGCCGCACCGTGTCATCGCAGTCGGAACGATTCCGCAACGTACGGCTGTCGGCACACGACCGGACGGGCCGACTGGCGACTATTCGTCGCAGGGAAGACCACAGGCCTGTGCCGTTGCGGGTGCACGATTCCGCGACGAGTCGGTGGGTTGGCGACACGACACGTCGGCGGACCCGGTGAAGGTCGACCACCACGAGGCCGACGAACTCGATACCAAGTACGAGGAGAAATTCATGGCGTCGGATCTGCTCTACAGGAGCGCGGTCGAACTGCGCGAACTCGTCCTCTCGAAGGAGGTGTCTCCGGTCGATCTGCTCGACCAGAGCCTCGCGCGCCTGGAAGAGGTCGAACCTCGGCTGAACAGCTTCGTCACCGTCACCGAGGATGTCGCTCGCGCCGCCGCACAGGCGGCCGAGAAGGCAGTGATGGATGGTGACACCCCGGGTCTGCTGCACGGGCTGCCGATCTCGGTCAAGGATCTGATTGCGATGGACGGGGTCCGCTGGACGTTCGGATCGAATTGGTCGGCCGACAACGTCGCCGCGTTCGATGCGCCGGCGGTGGAGCGCGCGCGCAAGGCGGGGGCCGTGATCCTGGGCAAGACGACCACCAGCGAGTTCGGGTGCAAGGCGGTCGGCGACTGTCCGTTGACGGGCATCACCCGCAATCCGTGGAACCTTGCGAAGACGCCCGGTGGGTCGAGCGCGGGGGCGGCGGCGAGCGTCGCGGCCGGCGTCACGCCGTTCGCGCTCGGCACCGACGGCGGCGGCTCGGTGCGAATTCCCGGGTCGCTGACCGGGCTGTTCACCGTCAAGCCGCAGTTCGCCCGGGTGCCGATCTTCCCCGAATCCGCGGCGCCGACGCTCTCCCACGTCGGCCCGATGACCCGCACGGTCCGGGATGCCGCGTTGCTGTTGACCGCCATCGCGGGATTCGACCGGCGCGATCCCTTCTCGGTCGCTGAAGCGGTGCCGGACTTTCCGGCCGCCTGCGAGCAGCCGGTGACGGGAATGAGAATCGCGTGGAGTCCCACCCTCGGCTACGCAAGGCCAGTGCGTGAAGTGGTGGCGCTGTGCGAGAAGGCGGTGGGGACCCTCGAGGATCTCGGATGCGAGGTGGAGCTCGTCGACAAGGTCATGGACCGCGATCCCGCCGACATGTGGAATTCCGAGTTCTACGCCTCGATCGGCACGCGGCTGAACCCGGTGCTGGCCGAGCAGCCGGAGTTGCTGGACCCGGCCGTGGTCGAAATGCTGAGCGGCGCGCTCGACCGAACGGTCGGCGAATACTGGACCCGAGTATTCGACCGATATCGATTCCGCGAGGAGATGCGCCGGTTCATGGAGGACTACGACCTCCTGGTCTCTCCGGTCCTGCCGGTGCCGGCCTTCGACGTCGGGCTGAACGCGCCGCCGGAGATGCCCGACGCCAATGCCGTTTCGTGGGTGTCGTACACGTACCCGTTCAACCTGACCGGCCAGCCCGGTGCGTCACTGCCGGTCGGATGGACGCAGAACGGACTGCCCGTCGGATTGCAGCTCGTTTCGAAGTCGCTGTGCGAAACGGACATCTTCCGCCTCGCCGCAGCGTTCGAGGCGGCGCGGCCATGGGCCGACAGGAAGCCTCCCATGGCCTGATGCCGTCCGGCGAAACCGTCGGGGTCTCAGTCGACGATTCGCGCCTTGTGCCGGCCGACGAAACCGCCGGGATGTCAGTCGACGATTCGCACCTTCCCGGTGCGCGGCACGGGGCGTCCGCCATCGGCCAGCGCGATGGCCATGAGAATCTCGCCCGGCCGGGGTGCATCGGCGACCGAGACGGTCATCGCGTCGAAGTGATCGAACGACCACGCGTCGTCCTTGTGTCCGAGCGGTACGTCCAGCGCCGCACCCGCGGCGCCGACCTTGGCCGCGGAGGGGATCAGCGCCTGACCCCCGCCGATGGGGTCGCGCATCGCCTTGCCGAGCCTTGGATGAAGGAGCGCGTGGCCGTGCTCCAGATCACCGTCGACGCCGACGATCGCCCCCTTTCCGTAGCTGACCGCGGGCTCGTCGAGCAACGGGAGCATTCTCGTCATCAATGTCCGGCCGAGCGTGAAACCCACCTCGAACAGCTCGGAGAGGTCGTCCACGAACCGTCCCGAACAGGGGTTCGCGAACACGCCGATGCCCGCCACGCGGCAGATCGGCCGCGCCGCATTCGTGCCGCCTTCGCTCACGACGGCTTCCTTCAGCACGATCAGCTTGCGGATTTCGGGTTCCCTCATGGCCGCTTGCGCTCCCCTATCGCGTTGCGGTGCCGGCCTGTTGCCATGGGCCGGGGTTCAGGACCAGACGGCGCCGGGAGTCGTTTTCCGCAAAGCCGAACGCGGGCAGGAACAGGCTCTGCGTGGTGCACAGCGCCTCCCGGTCCGACAGCGCCGCAAGCGACTCGCCCGGCCGTACACCGAAGATGTCCCGGCCGCCGGTATTGGTCAACGTCAGCCTTCCCTCCGCAACACCGACGTCCATGCTCAGCTCGTTCCCGAAGCTGTAACGCCCGACAACCTCGGTCGGGTCGGGCGGCAAGGAAAGTCCGGACGCTGTCATCGAGGCATCCGGGACATCCGGGACGCTGGCGAGGATCGCATCCCACATCACCTCCGACGCCACGGTGCCCAGGTCGGTCGGGTGCAGATCGGAGGAATCGACCTCGCCGGTGCTCGCCGCGAACAGCACGTCCCCGTCGTTCAGCGTGCCGAAGGGCTGAATTGCGCGCCCCATCGAGGTATGGACTTGTACCGCGAGTCTTTGCAACTCGGCGTATTCAAGCTTTCGATTGGTCACCACGAGGCTGATTGTCGTGTTCTGGGCGCTTGGAGGAACCGAGGATCGCCGCTCGCCGAGGATGCTGCCGTCGACTGTCTCCACATCCTTTGGAACCAGCTCGACGAGATCGCGGATTCCGGACTCGCCGGTCGGGATCGTCTGATTGCCGAAGCGCAGCCTGCCATCCCGATCGGCGACCGCCCCCACCGAGTTCCCGACTGCGAAGCAGGCGATCTTCGTCTCGCCCACCTGTCGGAACGCGCCGCCCTGTCCCGAGTGCAGCCAAAGCCCGAAGTAGGATCCCTGCATGGTCATGCGGCCGGCACCGTTGGCGCCCTGGGGGAATCGGCCGGCCTTCGCGGCTCGCAGCGCCGCCGCGCCCAGCTTCTCGTCGGGGTGGATCTCGTTGGGCCGTCGCTGCCCGAAGTCGTAGATGATCGCCCCCGCGACGTGCGCGAGATTCGCCCAATGGCCGGACCGATGCCCGTCCTCCTTGAGCGCACCGGCGACGCCGCCGGACGCGGCCAGCCCGTACCAGGAGCCGCCGGACACGACCAGCGCATCGAGATTCGGCCACCCGTAACCCCATCGCAGCCAGTCGACGTTGTAGGCCCCGGGCGCTCCGCCGCGGACATCGACCGCTCCCACCGCCTTGTCGACGAAGCGGAAGACGGTCGCTCCGGTCGGCCCTTCGGCGTATTGGGCGACTCCAATCTCGAGGCCGGGGAAGTCGAACTCCAGCACTCGTCCCGACGTCGACGTGTCCGGCACCAGATGCGACTGATCGCTCATCGTTCTGCGCTCTCCTCGGACTTCGTTCCTCGCCGTCGCCTCTTTTGCAACCCGCCTCTGCATCGGCCTGGGCTCGAGGTCAACATTCCGCCGCAGTTTGTCCACTCCGAGGACGGCTGACGTGGGGTGCAATCATCGACTGCGTCACCGAGCACCGGCACGACAGCAGTGCCGACCGGCATGTCCGATCAGAAATTCACTTGCCAGGATGTCGAACGATCTGCTGTCCGCCGATTGCAGCACCAGATAGCCCATGTAGTGCGCCGGCTCCGGCTCGTCGCCGAACAGGCCGACAATGTCCAGCCACAGGTCATCCCAATGGTCGACATCCCACGAATAGTCACGCTGGAACTGAGGCACGCGATAGCTCAGCCCATTTGCCATCAGTTGGCGAAAGGTCATGTTCGTGGTGTTGAAATTCATGTCCGATGCATCGCGTCAATCTGCCGCCGAAGGGGCGGAAACCCGCATAGGGGATCATTGTATCCGCACGGAACGACGCCAGCCTTCTCAGGCATCAGGCGCCGACCGTCGGCCCTGCAGAAGAACGGTTGGGGCACCGCCTGATATAGGCACTACTGCGAGCGGTCACGATCGAGCTCGGGGAGCCTCATGCGTCGCTCATCTTCGCGCTCGCCTCGCCGGAGGCGAAATGGTCCAAGGACAGCAGATAGTCGGCCGACCCGCTGATGTCGGCTTCGATTGCGCGCCGCGCCGCGGGTCCGTCGCGCCGGCGCAAGGCCTCGACGGCGCTCGCATGATTGTCCGTGGGCTCGAACGCGGACAGGGGTCCAGAGTGCAGGCTGGTGTCTTCCTTGGTCAGCAGGAAGTTGAGCATCGGCCCGACCTGCAGCCACATGTTCTGCACGAGCTGCAGCGCTGCCGGCATGTTCGCGGCGGCATAGATCGAGAAGTGGAACTCCTGGTTGCGCTCCAGATAGCGCTTGACGTCCCCGGCTGCGACCCGGTCACACATGTCGTCGTGCAGGCGCTCGATCTTGTCGACCTGCGCCGGCGCGATCCGCCCGCCCGCCTGTTCGGTCAACATGCCCTCGAGGGCGACCCGGATGTGCCGGATCTCGTCCAGGCGCTCCGCCGACAGCAAGGGCACGATCATGCTGCGATTGGGCCGGACCACGAATGCCTGCTCGGCCACCAGTCTGCTCAGCGCGGCCCGCACCGGCATGGGACTGGTGCCGAAGGCGTCGGCCAGGGACCGCAACGTCACCACGTCGCCCGGCGCGAAGTGCCCTTTCATCAGGGCCTCGCGCAGTTGCCGGTAGACGCGCTCCTCGAGCGTGCCGCGGTCGACCGGTGCCAGACGGGGGCGGCTGGAGGGTGAGCGGGCCATCGACGTCATCCTACGGGTCCAGGCGGCTCCTGCAAGCACTGACCTGCGCCAACGGATCGTCGGGTTCGCCAGGTCACCGCGGGAGATCGCCAAGGTGATATTTGATGTGTGATCACACATCAACCTATCATGACCGGTGGGCTGCTGCGAGGGCGGCCTGCCACTGTGCAACCGATCGGGCCGAGAAGCCCGCACCATTCGGAGGAACGTCAAGTGACCAACAAGCGAATTGACCGCCGGACCGCCCTGAAGAGCATCGCCGGGACAGCCGTGGTGTCCACGGGCGTCGTGGGGTTCCCCGGCATCCTCAAAGCGCAGGACCAAGTGAAGATCGGCTTCCTGACTGCGCTGACCGGCATCACATCGATTTACGGCGAGACCCAGCAACGCTGCTTCGAGCTCGCCGTGGAAGAGATCAACGCCGCGGGCGGTGCCGGTGGGCGCGAGCTCACCTACATCGTGGAGGACGACCAGGCGAACACCAAGGCTGGCATCGACAAGGCGCGCAAGCTGATCGGGCGGGACAAGGTCGATGTGATCCTCGGCATGATCGCGAGCCTCGAGCGCCAGGCCGCACTAAGCGTCACGAGCCCGGCGAAGAAGCTTCTGATCTACACGACGTACTACGAAGGCAACGAGTGCGACAAGTATCTCGTTTGCACCGGCCAGATTCCCAACCAGCAGATCGACCCGATCGTGCCATGGGTGATGAACAACATGGGTAAGTCGGTCTACGTCATGGGCTCCGACTACGTGTGGCCCCGCGGAAGCACCGAGCAGCTGAACAAGGCTCTCGAGGCGAATGGCGGGTCGCTCGTGGGTGCCGACTTCTTCCCCTTCGGCACCCAGGACTTCGGTCCCGCGTTCTCCAAGATCAAGGACGCGAATCCCGATATCGTGTGGTTCATGTTCGCAGGCTCCGACTCGATCACCTCGGTCAAGCAATATCGCAGCTTCGGCATGAAGCCGGAGCTGGTCTATCACGGCTGGGACGAAGCCAATCTCCGAGCGGTGACACCGGGCGAGCAGGCCGGCATCATCGCGAGCATGGCGTACTTTCAGCAGCTCGACACGCCGGTGAACAACGCGTTCGTCAAGCGCTTCGCCGACAAGTACGGCGCCGACAAGCCGATCAACGCAATCGGCGAGTCGACCTATGTGGCCACCTGGCTCTACGCGAAGGCCGTCGCCAAGGCGGGCAGCACCGATCCGGAGAAGGTCATCCCCGCTCTCAGCCAGGTGGAGCACGAAGCGCCACAAGGCCGCGTGAACATCTCGGCCGAGAACAATCACATGCTGTGCAACAGCATCCTCGCCCGCGTGAACGATCGTGCGAGCTTCGACATCATCGAGAACTACGGTCAGATCGAGCCCGTGGTCGAGGGCTGCAACCTGGCCTAGCAGGCTGATGAAGAACAGCCTGCCGGGTGACGCAGGGATGCGAGCCGAGAAAGGCCGGCACGGCCTTTCTCGGCGAACTGCCGGAAGCGTCGGACGCGCGGCCAACGTGCGATGGAGAGAGGGATATGGTGCAAACCGACACCTCGACCCTTGATCTCACCGCGGTTGCCGGCACCTTGGAGCGAGGCGAGCTGACGTCGCTGGAGCTGACCGAAGCCGTGTCGAGCCGACTGCCCGCCTCAATCCCCGTCTGCAGGCCTTGAGCGACGTGACGGCCCGGTCCGCGCGGCGCGAGGCGCGAGGCGCGCCGAGCGGGCCGCTCACGGGTATTCCGGTCGCGATCAAGGACATCGTCGACATTCGGCCACCCGTACCCCCACCTCAGCCAGTCGACGTTGTAGGCGCCGGGCGCTCCGCCGCGCACGTCGACCGCTCCGATCGCCTTGTCGACGAAGCGGATGACGGTGGTTCCGGTCGGCCCTTCAGCATATTGGACGACTCCGATCTCGAGGCCGGGGAAGTCGAGCTCCAGCACTCGCCCCGACGTCGACGTGTCCGGCACCAGTACACGGAGGCACAAGCCATTTGCTGGGTGCGCACCAGTGAAGTGGACACCGGGCCTGATACAAGATCAGTATTCCGGCTCGGCACACCCAAGACACGGGGTATCCTATCTGACCATGGCTGGCGCGCGGTAGCACGAATCAGCAGAGGAGGATCCGATCTCATGGTGACAAGCACAGCCGAACGCACCCCCCGGGCCACCTACCAGGACGTGCTCGACGCACCAGCGTATCGGGTCGCCGAGATCGTCGACGGCGCGCTCTACACCCAGCCGCGCCCGGCACCGCCGCATGCAGTGGCGAGCTCCTACCTGGGCGGCGAGCTCACCGGGCCGTTCGGCAAGGGGCGCGGCGGCCCGGGAGGGTGGTGGATCATCGACGAGCCGGAGCTGCACCTCGGCGAGGACATCCTGGTCCCCGACCTCGCGGGGTGGCGCCGGGAGCGAATGGCGGATTTGCCCGACACGGCGTACTTCACCCTCGCGCCGGATTGGGTGTGCGAGGTGCTGTCGGCATCCACGCGCAGGCTCGATCTGCACGGCAAGCGCCCGGTCTATGCCCGCGAAGGAGTCGGGTATCTGTGGCTCGTGGATCCGGCGGACCGCACCCTCGAAGCGTTCGAGCTGCACGAAGGGCAGTGGCTGCTGACTGCGAGCGCGAAGGACGACGACCCGGTGAGCATCCGCCCCTTCGATGCGATCACCTTCAACCTCAGCGATCTCTGGCCCTGAATCGCAGCCGAGACATCATGTCTCGGAACTGACTCGCGGAGCCGGCGTTGGAAACATTCGTGCCCCTCGTGCTGAACGCGCTGACCCTGATCAGCATCCTCATGATCGTTGGTCTCGGGCTCGCCATCATCTTCGGGCTCATGAACGTCATCAATCTGGCCCATGGCGAGTTCGTGACCATCGGCGCCTTCACGCTGTCGTTCGTGCAGGCGATGGGCGGCAACTACTGGATGGCCCTGCTGCTCGCGCCGTTCGTAGGCGCGGCGGTCGGGTTCGCCCTGGAACGCCTGATCGTCCAGCATCTCTACACCCGCCCGATGGACACCATCCTGGCCACCTGGGGTGTCAGCCTGATGATTCAGCAGACCCTCCAGATCGTGTTCGGATCGGGACCCCAGCAGGCGTCGGGCCCGATCGAGGGGTCGGTCGAGTTCCTGGGCGCGTCGTACCCGGCGTACCGCCTGCTCCTGATCTCGTTCGCGGCGGCGATCATCGCTGCGATCGTCTTCGTCTTCCGCAAGACCCGGTTCGGCCTGGACCTGCGCGCCGTGATCCAGGATCGGGACATGGCCGAGGCCCAGGGTATCAACACCCACCGCATCTACACCATCGCGTTCTGCGGCGGCGCCGGAATCGCCGCGCTCGCGGGAGTCCTCATAGCCCCCCTGACCAAGGTTATCGCGCTGATGGGCGCCAACTACCTGGCCCCCTCGTTCTTCGTCGTCATCGTCGGCGGCGCCGGCAGCATCGCCGGCGTGGCCGCGGGGAGCGCCGTGGTCGGAGGACTGGAGACGCTGCTCAACTACCAGGTGCCGGTCACCGTCTCCCAGGCCCTGGTGCTGGTCGCGGCGGTGGTCATCGTTCGCTTCAAGCCACGCGGGCTTGTCCCGGCGTAGCCGCCATGGACGGAACCGGCCTCGCATCGAGACACGACCGCACCGCGGTCGTGTCGAATCCGTGGGTGCTGATGACGCTGGCGCTGGTCGCGATCGCCGCCGCGTACCCCTCCTGGACCGACGCCTACAGCCTGTCGGTCATCCGCGACGCGCTGATCTTCGCCCTCCTCGCCCTGAGCCTCGACTACCTTTGGGGAAAGGCCGGCATTCTGAGCTTCGGGCACGCCGCGTTCTTCGGCATCGGCGCTTACTCCATGGCAATCTTCGGCCCCAAGGTCGACAGCGCGAACGCCGCGCTGGTGGGACTTCTCACCGGAACGGGCATCGCCGGCGCGGTAGCTCTGGTCATCGGTTACTTCCTGATCTTCGGGGGTGTGCGCGGGGCGTATCTCACGATCGTGACGCTCGCCATCTCGCTGGTGGCCCAGCACATCGCCATCGGCTGGTCCGAGGTCACGGGCGGCGACTCGGGTCTGATCGGCGCACCGCCGCCGGGCATCGAGATCTTCGGCTTCAGCTACGTGATCCTCGACCCCGTGCACCAGTACTACCTCATCCTCGCGGTGACGGTCATCGCCCTGCTCGCGATCTGGCTTGCCTGCCGCGGACACTACGGGCGCGTCCTCGCCGCAATCCAGGACAACGAGCTGCGAGCCCGGACACTGGGATACAACACGTCGCTGCACCTGCTGATCGTGTTCGTCGTGTCCGCCATGCTCGCGGCGGTCGCGGGCGGCATGTACGACATCACCTCCGGCTACGTCGCTCCGGATCTCATCGGCCTGTTCATGTCCACCGAGATCATCGTCTGGGTAGCGGTCGGGGGCCGCGGTACGCTGATCGGACCCATCATCGGCGCATTCGTCGTCATACGCCTCCAGCAGGAGGTGAGCTCCGTCAGCTACAAGCTGTGGCCGATGTTCATTGGCGCATTCTTCGTCGCCATGGTCTTTCTCTTTCCGAACGGCCTGCTGCCCCTTCTCCGGCGCATTCCCCGAATCGTGGCCTCACGCCTGCTTCGCACAAGGGGGGCCGAATGACGAGCGTCCTGATGCAGGCCGAAGATCTGCACATGCATTTCGGCGGCATCACCGCGGTCAACGGGGTGAGCCTGACGCTCGAACGCGGCGGGATCCGGTGCATCATCGGTCCCAACGGCGCCGGCAAGAGCACGCTGTTCAACATGCTGGCCGGCACGCTGCGTCCCGTCTCCGGCACCATTCGCTTCGAGGATCGGGACCTGATCGGTCTTCACCTCCACAAGTTCGCGGGTCTGGGCATTGCCCGGAAGTTCCAGGTTCCGAGCCTGTTCTCCACCATGACGGTCTACGACAACCTGGTGGTCGCGAGGCGGGCGGGCGGCGGCGCCGAGGACGAGGCGACCCAGGTTGGCGGGATGCTCCAGACCCTGGGGCTGGCAGGCGACGCCGACGTCCTGGCCGCGGAGCTTCCCCATGGACAGAAGCAGTGGCTCGAGATCGGCATGGCGCTGATGTCGAGTCCGAAGCTCCTGTTGCTGGATGAGCCCACAGCAGGCATGACACCCGACGAAACGCACCGGACCGTGGACCTGATCGCCGGTCTCGGGGATGCGATGACGATCGTCGTCATCGAGCACGACATGAACTTCGTGCGGGCGCTGGCGTGTCCGACCACCGTGATGCACCAGGGTCGCGTCATTGCCTCCGGCCCGTTCGGCGATATCGAACGCGACCACACCGTGCGCGACGTCTATCTCGGGCGCCAGTAGTCGTGCTCAAGGTCAGCAACCTGCACGCCGCCTACAGCACCGTCCCGGTGCTGACCGGCGTCGACTGCGAGCTCGACAAGGGCGAGGTCCTGGCGCTGCTCGGTCGCAACGGCGTCGGCAAGACGACGCTCATGAAGGCGCTGATCGGTCTGCTCCGGCCGACCGGGGGGCGCGTGGAGCTCGACGGCGACGCGATTCAGGGGCTGCCGCCCCACCGCATCGCCCGTCTCGGCATGGCCTACGTGCCGCAGGGCCGCGGGATATTCGCCAAGCTCTCGGTTCGGGAGAACCTGCTGGTCGGGACCCGGGCGCAGCGCAACGGCACCGGCACCATTCCCGACGAGGTCTTCTCGTACTTCCCCATCCTGCAGGAGCGGCTGGAGCAGGCCGGAGGCACGCTGTCGGGCGGCGAGCAGCAGATGCTGGCGATCGCCCGGGCGCTCTGCGGCCATCCCGCGGTGCTTCTTCTGGACGAGCCCTCGGAGGGGATTCAGCCCTCCATCGTCCAGGAGCTCGGCCGCATCATCGCGCGGATCAGCGAAAGCAGCGGCACGTCGGTCCTGCTCGTCGAGCAGAACATCGATCTGGCACTGGAGACGTCCGGGCGATGCCTCGTCATGGAGAAGGGCCGGATCGTGCATGAGGGCACCCCCGACGACCTGCGCGACGAAGCGGTCCTGAGCAAGTATCTGGCGATCTGAGCGACTGGCCCTTTCCGTCATTCGATCCTTACCGCAGTCCCGTTTGCCGAGACCATCAGCATCGACCGGTTGCCGCCCCCCAGGTGCTCGTAGTCGAGGTCGACCCCGATGATGGCATTTGCCCCGAGTTGGCGGGCATCCTCTGCCATCTCCGTGAGCGCGGCCTCTTTCGCCTTTCTCAGCTCTTCCTCGTAACCGGTCGCGCGTCCCCCAATCACGTCCGTGATCCCCGCGATGAGATCTCGCAGAATGTTCGTTCCGAGCACTGCCTCCCCGGAGACGATTCCCAAGTACTGGGTCACCCGTCTTCCTTCAACGCCGTCGGTAGTCGTGATAATCATTTGAGGTTGGGTTCCGCCCACCCGACGACGCAGTGTATCCGGACGACTGCGATTGCGGAGTTGACATCCTGCATGTCTTGCACCTCCGCACGCTGGCCACGCCGCCCCCGTTCCCCGACGGGCGGCGGCTCACACCCGATGCTCGTCCGAAACCGAATTGCCGGTGTTCGTGCTGCCTCCCTGTCAGTCACCGCGCGTTACATCAGGCTCGCACGTCATAGTCGATCCGCAGACCCATCGCCTTTTCCAGACGCTGCGCGAAGTCGACCGCCGCCGCGTCGCGCCCGAGCGGAGCGACGACCTGCGCGCTCACTGCGACCCCCGGGCCGATGACCTCGACCGGCATGGCCACCACGGGATGCCCGGTATGGTCGAACAGGCACGTGTAGCGAACCATGGCCAGGGTGAACTCGTGCTCGCGGCCGGCCAGGGTGAGCGTTTCGGTGTCGCGTCGCGGCGCCGGCACCGGCAGTGTCGGCATCATCAGGATGTCGATCTCGTCGAACAGGGCTTCCACACCGCGCGTCAATTCCTCGCGCCGGCGCATGGCGGCCACGTAGTCGGCCCCGGTGTGATCGTCCGCGTAGCCGAGAAATCGGCGCACCAGAGGCGGATAGTCGTCCCAGCGGTCGGCAAAGGCCGAGCGGTGGTAGGCGGCGCTCTCGGCGCAGAAGATGATTCCGTGGATCCCGATCACGGAATCGGGTTCCGGAAGGCCGACTTCCACGATTTCCGCTCCCAGATCGCGGCACGCTTCGAGGGCGGAGTGAAAGCCTGCCTGCACCGCGGGGTTGGCGTCTCGGTAGTACTCGGGAGCGTGCCCGACCCTGACCGACCGCTGGTGATCGGCCGGAGCCGACCGGCGATAGCGCGGGTCCAGCACCGGCTGAACGGACGCCAGGTCCCGAACCGAGCGTGTCATCGGGCCGACGTGGTCGAGCGACCAGACTAGGGGTCGGACACCCTCCAGACTCACGCGTCCCCGCGTCGGCTTCAGGCCGGCCACGGCGCAGCACGCGGCCGGAATTCTGATGCTGCCCCCCGTGTCGCTGCCGAGGGCGGCGAAGGCGAGGTCGGCGGCGAGCACCGCCCCGGAACCTCCGCTCGATCCCCCTACCGTGCGCTCCGGAGCCTGTGGGTGCGTCACCGCAGCGGTCCGTACGCCGAAAGCGCCGGGGTCGCTTGCGCTCACGCCGACGATGACGGCCCCGGCACGGCGGAGCTGCCGCACCACCTTCGCGTCGGACTCGGGACGATAGTCGGAGAGAAAGTCGAGCCCCGACGAGCACACCGCCGGGGTGGTGTCGATGATGTCCTTGACTGCGACGGGGATTCCGGAGAGTGGCCCTCTCGGCACGCCACGGGCCCGCCGCCGGTCCGCACGCGCGGCCTCTCGCCGCGCGGTGTCGGCGGTCACGTCGCTCAGGGCGCACAGTCGCGGATTCAGGCGCTCGATGCGATCGAGCGCCTGGTTGACGAGGTCGGCCGAGCTGAACTCTCCGCGCTTCAGAGCGGCGGCGGCGGCGGTCAGGTCGAGGGGCCTGCCGCTGCGCACGGATTCGTCCATCGCTCGCGTTCGCTTCGTGGGTCTACGCCAGCTTGCAACCCTCGAGGTACGGCTCGATCTGGCCGTAGTTCTCGACGATTTCGAAGCTCGCGTTGTCGGTGACGCGTGCGAGGATGCTGTTGCACAGCATGTGATTGTTCTCGGCCGAGATGTTCACGTGCCCCTGCGGCGCATCGTGTTCCACCTGGCTGAGCGCGGGGATCACCTTCTCCGGATCCGTGCTGCCCGCCTTGGCCACCGCCTTGGCATAGAGCCAGGTCGCGGCGTACGTCGCTTCCCCGATCGCATTGATGGGCTTGTCCGCGCCGAACTTGTCGGCAAAGCGCTTGACGAACGCGTTGTTGACCGGATTGTCGAGCTGCTGGAAGTAGGCCTGGCTCGCGATGATTCCGGCCTGCTCGCCCGGAGTGACGGCGGGGAGGAACGCCTCGTCCCATCCGTGGTAGATCAGCTCCGGCTTCATGTCGAAGCTGCGGTACTGCTTGACGGAGGTGATGGCATCGGAGCCTGCGAACATGAACCAGACAATGTCCGGCGCGGCGTTCTTGACCTTCGAGAACGCCGGTCCGAAGTCCTGGGTTCCGAAGGGGAAGAAGTCGGCGCCGACCAGGGTGCCGCCGTTCGCCTCCAGGGCGGTCTTGAGCTGATCGGTGCTGCCCCGCGGCCACACGTAGTCGGAGCCCATCACGTAGACCGACTTGCCGAGGTTCTTCGTCACCCACGGCACCATGGGGTCGATCTGCTGATTGGGGACCTGTCCGGTGCAGACGAGGTACTTGTCGCACTCGTTGTCCTCGTAGTAGGTCGTGTAGATCAGGAGCTGTCGGGCCGGGCTGGTGACGCTCAGCGCCGCCTGCCGCTCGAGGCTGGCGATCATGCCGATGATGACGTCGACCTTGTCCTGGCCGATGAGCTTGCGCGCCTTGTCGATGGCGCCCTTGGTCGTGGTCTGGTCGTCCTCGACGATGTAGGTGAGCTCCCTGCCGCCGGCGCCCCCCGCGGCATTGATGTCCTCGACCGCGATCTCGAAGCAGCGCTGCTGAGTCTCGCCGAGGATGGTCTCCAGGCCGGTGAGCGCGGTCAGGAAGCCGATCTTGACCTCGTCGGCCGCCTTCAGAATTGCCGGAAAGCCCAGCGTGCCGGTGGACAGGGCGGCGGTGCCCGCCATTCCCTTCAACACCGTTCGCCGGGTCATCAATCGCTTGGTCATGTCTCCCTCCTTCTGTTGTCGGATGTTCTTCCGGATCGCGCCTACCGTTCGTAGCCCGACTTCGCCAACTCGGCGTGGATTCTGTCGATTTTCATTTTTTTCCGCGTCCCAAGTCATTGAATCATTGAGGTCCGGCGCGCGGAATCGCCCCCAAAGCTGTCTGTAGTGCCGACCTACCCTATTGATTTGCC
>JAJDUQ010000193.1 GCA_022826505.1 Gammaproteobacteria bacterium | reverse complement strand
GGCAAATCAATAGGGTAGGTCGGCACTACAGACAGCTTTGGGGGCGATTCCGCGCGCCGGACCTCAATGATTCAATGACTTGGGACGCGGAAAAAAATGAAAATCGACAGAATCCACGCCGAGTTGGCGAAGTCGGGCTACTTCGCCAGGCATGCTCCCCGGCACGGCTGGTGGTGGTATCCGGCGGTGACCCGGGACGAGGCGCTGCTGATCAAGCAGTGGGACTCAGCCGGCGGCTTCGGGCGCTCGGGCGGGGCGAGGGGCGATGCGACTGGCGGGGACCGGTCGCCCTGTACCTTCAGCTTCCATACCGCGTTCAAGGACCCCGCCACGCCGCCCGATGCCCGCGACCGCCAGAGCATCGAGGTGCGCTGCGTCCTGCTCTACGACTGAAGCGCGAACCGGAGGGCCCGCGTCGAGCGCCCGCGGCTCAACACGGCAGGATGCACGCCGGGTGCACGGAGCGGTCGAGAATCCGTTCCCCCAGCGAGGTCCACATTCCGGGCGGGGCCTCCGGACCCGGGAGCTGGCGGGCCGGCAAGGGCTCGATCGCATCCCCCGTGCGGCGGCCCACCACGAATGAGAACACGGGCCGTTCCTCCAGACCCATCCGCAGGTCGGAGATCACGATCTCGCCGTTCCCGAGCTCGCGGCCGTTGAAGAATCCCCGGGAGAACCACACGAGGCGCGCCACCGACGCCTCGCCGCGAAGCGGATCGAGCAGATCGTGGCCGTCCGGTCTGCTCTTGAATGCCACTCGGGGCTCCGCGTCCAGCAGCGAGTAGTAGCCTTCGAAATATCGCCCGTCCCCGGTCATCGCGACCACGCGCCAGAGCACCGCGTTCAACGGGGTCGGAGTGGTGAAGACATGGGTCACGCCGGGCGGCAGGGAGTCGCTCGCTACCCGGCCGACGTGCGCCTTGGCGGCCACGGTGAAGGCGAGCCAGGCGACGCCGAGCGCGAGGCCCGCGTGGTTGAGGCGGTGCCCGAGCCCGTGCTTGCGCGACAGCACCAGCGCCGCCAGCACACCGAGTGCGACCGGCACGGTGAACATCGGATCGATGATGAAGACCGTCGACCAGGCCACCGGCAGATCCGAGAATGGCAGCAGGACCTGCGTCCCGTAGACCGTGAAGCAGTCGAGGAGCGGGTGGGTGATGAGCGCGAGGAACGCAAGGAGCAGCCAGCTCCGCTGGAACGGGCGTGTCCCGGGGTGGATGCGGACCGCCGCCCAGGCGACGACCGGCGCCACGAGCACGAGCGCCGCGATCGAATGGCTGTAGCCGCGGTGCCAGGTGAAGGCGGAGACGGCGTCGGCGAACGGCCACAGGATGTCGAGGTCCGGGAGGAGCCCGCAGAGCCCTCCCCACAGCGGCGCCCGCCACCCGACCTTGCGCCCGAGGGTCGCTTCCCCCACGGCGGCGCCGAGGGCGATCTGGGTAACGGTGTCCACGGTGCGCGGTCAGCTCATGCCGGAGTCGGCCGCATACGAGCATGTTCGAGCGGCATTTGCACGCCTCGCGTTTCCTCGCCCAGGCGCTCCGGCTCCCCCTCAGGCGCGTGCCCCGCGCAGTCGTCGAAGGTGGGGTTCAGCGGCGTCGCCAACCGATTGCGGATTTCGTCTCCCGGCGTCGGCGGGCGAGAATCAGGTCAGGGTCGTGACCCGTCGCTGCAAGCCCGAGGAGAGAACGTCATGGATCCGGAAGCGAGCTACATGTTCACCCACGCGATCTGCCGGAGACCCGGCCGGAGCATCGTCCGCGGCCTGCGTGCATCGGATGCCGGCGATCCCGACTTCGGCGCGTTCGCCCGCGAGCATGCCGCCTATGTCGACGCGCTCGCCGACGCGGGCGTGGCGGTCTCGGTACAGGATCCTCTCGAGAGCTACCCGGACTCGGTCTTCGTGGAGGATCCCGCGCTGTGTGTTGCCGGGGCCGCCATCATTCTGCGCCCCGGCGCCCCCAGCCGTTTCGGGGAACGCGAAGCGGCCCGTGCGGCTCTGCGTGAACACTTCGATGACGTGATTGATCTTCGCGGGGGCGGCTTCGTCGATGGCGGCGACATCCTCGTCACCGGCCGGGAGGTTCTCGTCGGCCTGTCGTCACGCACCGATTCGACCGGTGTCGAAGCCCTTTCGCTCATCATCTCCGAGCTCGGGTTGCCGATGCGCGTGATTCGAACCCCACCGGAAATCCTTCATTTCAAGACCGATTGCGGCCTGCTCGACGACGAAACGGTGTTCTGCACCAGGGCGCTGGCGGCATCCGGCTGTTTTGCGGGCTACCGGGTCATCGAGTGTCCGGAGGGAGAAGAGGCGGCAGCCAACCTCATTCGGGTCAACGGAGTCGTCCTGACGAGCGCAGGGCATCCCGCGACGGTCGGCCTGCTTGCAGGCGAAGGCTATGACGTCAGGACGATATCGACGGTGCAGGCCGCAAGACTGGATGGCGGCTTGTCGTGCATGTCGCTGCGGTTTCGCCTTCCCGCCGCGTCAGACGATCAACGCTCCGTGTCGGCCTTCCGGTGTCAGTCCGGATCTGCGTCCACCTCGAACCCCAGTCCGTCCTTGCGCATCTCGAAGCGCCCGTCGGTGACGGTGCGCACCCACCGTGCCGACTTCTTCAGCCCGCCGAGCGGGTAGATGTGAACACCGTGTATGCCGCATCCGGGGTCGGTGGCACGATACGCCGCAAGCGCGGTCACCAGCCGATCGGGCGCGGAGACCGTCAACAGCTTCGCGACGTTGCGTGCCTGGCGGGTAAGAAACCGCATCGACGGACCGACGCCGCACGCCCGGGCGTGCCCGACAAGTGCCTTCAGCGACGCGAGCCCGGGAATGCCGATATGGACGGGAAGCCGATTGCCCTCGGTCTGGATGCGCCTGTCCCACGCGATGACCGGTGCGGCCTCGAAACAGAATTGGGTAACGATGAACATGGAAGCGCCGGTGCGTTCGGCGAACGCGTTCTTCCAGGCGAGCGCCGAGCGGATTCGGGTGTCCGCAATGTCGGGGCTGCCCTCGGGATGTCCGGCGACACCGATGCGTCTGACCCCGTACTTGTCGAACAGCCCGGTGTCGAGGAGTTGCATGGTGTCGGAATACTCCCCAAGCGGCTGGCTGACCGCGCCGCCGACGAGCAGCACCTGATCGACGCCGGCGTCGCTGGTGAGGCGCGCCAGATTCTCTTCGAGAAATGCTCGGCTCGGGATGGATCGGGCGGCGAAGTGGGGGATCGGATTGAACCCTTCGCGACGCAGACGGATAGCGACCGCGACGGTGTCTTCGAACATCGACCCCGGGAGAAAGGTGATGTAGACGGTTGCCCCGGGCGGCAGATGGACGCGGTAGTCCGCGATCTTCGCCGCCGCGGCGGGGGTCGTCTCGGTGGTGAAGTCCGACAGCAATTCGATGATCGACTGCTTCGGGGTCGGCTCCGAGCCGATGCTCCGGAGGTGTCCGGCACGTTGCGGCATCTCGATGCGCTCTCCGGTGAACCGCGGTCGCCTCGCTCGGTGCGTGCGGCCCGGTCGCTTCATCCGTGTGTGCGTGAAAGTCCCGGGCCGGTTCCGCGTGTTGCATCGCCCGGACCGGACGTCCCGCTCCGCCCGCTCCAGTTCCTATGCGTCGTCCCAGTCGAAGGAGACCGCCGACGCGTGGAAGTCGCTGACTTCCTCGTTGTCGCAGGACAGCACTCGGAACCCGTTGCCGGACGGACCGGTCCATTCGTTGTCCGCAATGGTGCGATTGGCGACCCAGTAGTCCGAGTACTGGTGTGCGAGCACCAGGTACATTGACGCGGCAGGAGCGTCCGTGCCTTCTTCGGGCCCGAGCCGGGTGTTCATCGGACGCGGTGTCTTCCAGTCGAGCAGGAGCCCGGAGGATGGTCCGTCCACGGCGGGTGCCGCCATTGCGCGCTGGATCTTCCAGGCATAGGAGCGCCCGAGCATCCGGACTCCGGCCGCGGGAACAACGCACAGCACCGCGTGACGGAATTCTCCACGCACCGAGAGGGAATCGAGAAACGCGTCGCTCGCCGCCACCGGATATGCCCCGTAGACGGACGTGTCACCGTCGCCGGCCGCCTCGACGATTCGTGCCGCAGCCCCGAGGTCGAGCGGCTCGGGTGCGGTCCAGTCGAGGCTCTTCAGTTCGTCGTGGTCGAACTCGGGGATCGGGAATCGCTTTGCCATCCTGTAGTCCTCTGAGTGGGGCGGGTGGGCCTTGGCGCTGTATCCGGCGCCCGTCCCGGCCATCACGTCCTGCGACGCCGTCCGGATTCTGCGGGGACGGATATTAGCAACGAGTCGGCGCGCCGCAACACTCGACGGACATCACAGTCCGGAAAGCGCATGCGCATCGCGAATTCCCGTCGACTCAAAGTCAGGAAGTGCCCTCGTCGGACTGATTCGTCGGACGAACCGAGAGTGTGGTCAACCCGGGCTCTCGAAGCCAATCTCGACGCGGAAAGCCTTGTGTTCTAGGATTTGGCGTCGACAGCGCAGCGCCAGGCGATGTTGTGTGTCAATATGCAGAATATATATTTTCCATATTCACTCAATATTCTTTATACGAGATCGATAGCATCCGAGGCAGACCGTGCGGCACGGGCAACCGGGCGCCCGGCGACGCGAGACATCCGGAGGACGCAATGGCCAGGGTCACCATTCTCTATTGGCAGGAAATCCCGTCCGTGGTCGAGGCCAGGGACCGGGGCGGTCGGCACAAGATCGAGCTGAGCCAGCGGTTCCAGGAACTGATCGATCTCGTCGCCATGAAGAAGAAGCTGGCAGGCACCGACGAGTATCTGATCCAGTGGAGCAAGGGCGATCCGACGGAGCGGGAGGGCGATCCCGAATCAGTGGCCCGGACCGTTGCCGACGAAATCGAGGGGCGCTACGACGAGATCAGGGCGGAGGAACTTGCGAAGTGCAAGGAATGAGCTGACAAATCGCAATTCGCAATTCCGCCCGCGGAACTTCTCGCCCATCCTTCGTACGGCGGGTCGGAACAGGTGTCCGAGAACTCTGGATGCGTCGCCCGCCACGCCTCCAGTCCCCAGGATCACGTGCATGATTGAACCGGTGGGTCCGGACGTACCTTCCTTGCCGTATACATCCCCACGGTTGTATCCAAAGAATATATTTGCAATATTCGCTCGATGAGGATGTCTGCCGAATCACTTCTGCCGGCGCCGGCCGAGACGGGACGATTTCAGGCTGGACCTGTCGACGTGCGGACCGAGAGGATCCTGCGCATCCAGGGCTACCGGGACATGGAGCGGGTGCGCAAGCCGATACGCCGGGCGGCGGACAAGGCGGCAGCGATTGCGCGCGAGATCGCCGAAGGCGAGGTTGGATTCCGCAGGATCGGGATTGCCGCGTGCGGCGGGGTGAACCTCGAGCTGGAAGGGGGGGAGCGATTCGAGTGCGCCGCGTTCGGGCGTTTTCTGACCGAATGCGAATCCGTGATCGTGTTCGCGATGACCGCGGGGGCCACCATCGATCGGAGGATCGACGAGCTGATGGCCGCCGACGATCCGGTAGTGGCCCTGCTCCTCGATACGGCGGGCTGGCTTGCCATCGAATCGATCACACGCCAGTTCTCGGAGCGGCTCAAGGCGGATTGCGAGCCGGCTGGTCTGCGGCTCACTCGACGCATGGGGCCGGGATACACGTACCGAATGGGACGAGAGATGGCGCCGTGGGGACTGGAGGAACAGGAGGGACTGTTCAGGGTGCTGGGTGAGGAGTCCTCCCCGGTCGCCGTGCTCCCGAGCGGGGCGATGCTCCCGAAGATGTCGCGCTCGGGTCTCTACGGACTGCGAGTTGCCGCCTCTGACGGGACGGCGGACTGACGGCGGACCGAAGCGGCGGACACCAGTGGCTGCGCGCGAGAGGCGAGCGAACCACGGGCAGACTTTCGGATTCGCGCGCTGACGGGCAGGACGAGACCGGCTCCGACCAAAGGCGGACTGATTCCGCGCAACGACGGTAGCAAACGATGGATCAGGGGTCGACGCGGAAATTCCGTGACGCCCAGGGTTCCCCGGCACATTTCACACTCGAGAGGCACGCATGCCGACGCAAACCCGCGGACTGCCGAAGGACCGCATCATCATCATCGGCGAGAACTTCAACGCCACGCGCAAGATCAAGGCGACCAGCCCGCGCGTGCGGGAGGTCGACGGCAGGACGGGCATCGCCTACACCGACCTCGACGGTACGGCGAAGCTCCTCGATTGCACCGACGTCATCCCCGACGACCCGGCCGAACGCCACAGCTTCATGATTCCGCACATCGCTCAGGCGCTGCGGAACGAGGATCTCGACTACATCACCTGGGCGATCAAGGCCCAGGAGCTCGCGGGCGCCCACATCATCGATCTGTGCGTCGACGAGATGTCCGTCTATCCGGAAGAACGCTACGAGTGGATCAAGTCCCTGGTGAAGACCGCGCAGTCGATCACCGACTCCATCGTCGCCATCGACTCCTCGGACTCGAAGACCATCTACGCCGGGCTCGAAGCCCACGACAGCTCCAGGAGCCGCCCCGCAATCAACTCGTTCAACCTCGAGGACGGCCGCCAGGAGCTGGTCGGGATGGCGAAGGAGCGCGACGCGATACTGTTTGCGAACGCAAGCGGGAACGCCGGCATGCCGCAGAACGCCGAGGAGAGGGTCGTGAATCTGACCCAGTGCATGGAGATGATGGACGACGGCGGCATCGCGATCGAGGATCGCTTCCTCGATGCGCTCGTGTTCCCCGTGGGCGCCGGCCCGGAGTTCGGGGGGCACTACCTCGATGCGGTGCGCGCATTGCGCGACAAGTACCCCGACGTGCACATCTTCGGAGGCCACAGCAACGTCTCCTTCGGGTTGCCGAACCGCAAGCTCCTCAACCAGACGTTCGTGACGCTGTCCATCCAGGCCGGCTGCGACGCCGCCATGATCGACCCGCTGATGAACCCACCGGCCGACTTCGACGGCTTCAACTTCGCCGCCAATGCCCTGACCGGTGTCGACGAATATTCCGTGCAGTACCTCAAGTACCAGCGCGGCCTCCGACGGAAGAAAAAGTGACGGCCCGCGCCGCAATGCAGACGTAAGGAGACCTACCGATGAAGGAACTGCTTCCCCGCGAACGATTCACTCGCGCACTCCGTCACGAGCCGGTCGACCGCGTGCCGCTGCTCTACCGCATGAAGCACGAAGCGAAGGAGAAGCTCGCACGCGTGTACGGCATCACCGACGCCGCCACCGGCCGCAAGCACAACCCGGAGCTCGAGCTCCGGCTCGGCAACGACGCCATCATCTACCAGATCGGCATCAACGCCGACTTCTCGCACCGCCCCATCGCCATCGGCGAGACCTGGTTCAACCACTTCGGTGTCGGTTACGGCAAGAGCGGCCTCAGGGGACGCACTGCGGAGGAGCAGGTGGAGTTCGCCAAGACCCAGGAGTTCTGGGGTCCGGCCAAGGTGGTGCCGGAGAACTTCCCCAAGCACCACCCCATCACCTCGGTGGATGAATACAGGAGCTACGAGTGGCCCGACCCCGCGGACCCGGAGCTGCTCGACCCCATCAGGACCATCTGCGAGAAGTACCAGGACGACTACTTCATCATCGTCGACCTGTCCTCGACGCTCATCGAGGCCGCCTACGCCCACATTGTCGGCACGCAGAATTTCTTCCTGTACATGTTCGATCAGCCGGAGCTCATCGAGGGCGTGCTCGACGGACTCACCCAGTACTACACCGAGCTCGGTGTGAACGCGATCAAGATGGGAGCGGACATGATTCGGGTCGGCGACGACGTCGGCGCCCAGCAGTCGATGATGGTCTCTCCGAAGCAGTGGCGGGAGATGGCCAAGCCGCGGTTCGAGTCCATGTTCAACGCCTTCCGCAAGGAGAACCCGGACATTTTCATCAAGCTCCATTCCTGCGGGGACTACTCGCCGATCCTCGGCGACGAGGCGGAGCTCGGGGTGCACCTCTCGGGGCTGATGCAGCCGACCGGGGGGCTGAAGGACCAGGCCGAGATCAAGCGCAAGCACGGCGCGGACATCGCGCTCGTCGGTGGCTTCGACGTGCAGCGCCTGCTGCCGCGCGGGCAGGTCGAAGCGGTCCGCCAGGGTGTGTGCGACGTGATGAAGAACCTCGCGACGGGCGGCGGATACATCTTCTCGCCCTCGCACTACACCCTCGCCGACGTGCCGGTGCAGAACATCTACACCATGCTGGAGGCGCAACGGGACTTCGGAACTTACGGGAAGTACCCGCTGAGCTGATTCCGGGCCGAGCCATGACCTGCAATTCGACCCCGACGGTATTGCGGACAAGCGAATGGCGGCCAGCGATTACGAACAAGGAAGGTGACTCATGACCGAGCCGGTGCTTCAGATTCCCGAGGGCTGGGAAGGCCGCGCGCCTCAGAACTGGGAGTGGCAGACCCTGTGGGAGGCGGTCGAGGAGGGGGACCACAAGTACACGCACAACCGAGTGGAACAGGCCATCGAGGCGAGCATCGACCCGCGGGTCATCCTCGACGACGGGCTGTTCCCCGGGTTCAACCTCCAGGGCGACCGCTTCAGCGAGCAGATCATCTTCATCCCCGAGATGCTCATCACCGCTCGGGCGATGAAGACGGGGCTTGCGCTCATCCGCCCGCTGCTCGCGGCCGCGGCCGAGAAGCCGGTCGGCACCTTCGTGATGGGGACGGTGCTCGGCGACATGCACGACATCGGCCAGTCGATCGTGACGATCATGCTGGAGAACGCAGGGTTCAACGTCATCAACCTGGGCACGGACGTGCATCCGGATCGGTTCATCGAGACCGCCGAAGCCGAGCACGCGGACCTGGTGGGATTCTCGGCCCTGCTCTCGACCACCGTCTACTACCAGAAGGTGACCATCGAGGAGTTCGTCAAGGCCGGGCACCGCGACAAGGTGAAGATTCTCGTCGGGGGTGCCCCGACCACACAGGAATGGGCCGACGAATGCGGCGCCGACGGCTGGGGCCGCGACGCCGTGCAGGCGGTGAAGCTCGCGCTGAGGCTCGTGGAGGAGCCGCGGGAGGCATGGGCCTGAATGCGACAGTGACGCCAGGCAGCCGAGGACGACGGACGAACGTCGCACGTCGGCGTCGAACCGCGATTCACTGATCCGACCTGCTCATGGCGGAGCCCGGCGGCGCGTGGCGAGGCGGTCGATCGAGTTGACCGAAGGCGTACCCCGACATCGCGTCGGGACGGCTCCGCGACAGGAGGACGGGAACGCGATGAAGGAGCCGGAAGGCAACGAAATCGAGGTCGGGTTCGTCGACCCCGACGACGCGAGTGCAATTCGTCGGGTCCGGATCGGGCGCGAGGCCTCGCTGCTCGATGCCGCCCGGGCGGCGGGCGTCGGCATGGACGCCACCTGCGGCGCGCGTGGCCGATGCCGGAGCTGTCGGTGCAAGATCCTATCCGGCGACGTGCCGCCGGCCACCATGCAGGACACGCTCCAGCTCGGCCACGAGGAAGTGCGGGAGCGATTCCGGCTCGGCTGCCAGACTCGCCCGGTCACCGACTGCGAAATCATGGCGCTGCCGCCAAAGTCGGAGGCGGGCCACCAGATTCTCACCGGCACCAACCCGATGGGCGGCGCCACGCCGGACGAATCGGGTTTCGCGATCGACTCGGGCGTGGCGAAGCACGTCATCCACGCGACTCCCCCGCGCGAGGAGCACCGCCAGACCTCCGATCTCGGGCAAGTGCTGGAGGCCTTGGACATCCCGGTCGAGCGGCAGGTCCCGGTTTCGGTGATGCGAAAGATCCCCGGGGAGCTGCGCAAGCAGCGCGGCGAGCTCACGGTGACCACGTTCAACCGCCGAATCGTCGACGTCGAGGCCGGCGACACCTCCGAACACGCCTACGGCATGGCGTTCGACATCGGAACCACCAGCATCGTCGGGACCCTGCTGCACCTGGAGACCGGGGAGGAATTCGCCGCGGTCGACAGCGTCAACCCCCAGACGGTGTACGGCGGCGATCTCATGTCGCGTATCGCCTACGCGCAGTTCGACGAGAAAAAGCTCGTTGCCCTGCGCGCCAAGGTGCTGAACGCGATCAACGGCTTCGTCAAGGAAGCGTGCCGAATGGCCGGGGTGTCCCGCGACCACGTCTACAAGATCGTGGTGGTCGGCAACACCTGCATGCACCACATCTTCCTCGGCGTCGACGTGACGTTCGTGGGGCTCGCCCCCTATGCGCCGGCGGTGAGCGACGGCATCGTCGTCCCGGCCGGCGAGCTTCCTCTCAAGTCCGCGCCGCATGCACAGGTCTGCCTGTTGCCGATCGTGGCCGGTTTCGTCGGCGCGGACACCATGGCCTGCGTGCTGGCGACCAGGATTTACGAGAGCGAGGAGCTTCGCGCCCTCGTCGACATCGGCACCAACGGCGAGGTGGTGATGGGCTCGAAGGACCGGCTCATGGCGTGCTCGGCCCCGGCCGGCCCGGCCCTCGAAGGGGCGCAGATCCGGCACGGCATGCGGGGTGCGATGGGCGCCGTGGAGGCGGTCACGATCGATGACGACGTCCACTGCAACGTCATCGGGTCGGCGCGAGCAATCGGAATCTGCGGGTCCGGGCTCATCGACGCCTGCGCGAAGATGCTGGGCGCAGGTGTCCTGGACGGAACCGGCCGGCTGCGAACGCGCGATCGGGAACGTCTTCCTCCCGCGCTCGGTGCGAGGCTTCGCACCGCCGAGTCCGGGGTCGAATTCGTGCTGGTCCGGGACGTCGACGCCGGCAAGAACGAAGCCGTGACCCTCACCCAGGGCGACATCCGCCAGGTCCAGTTGGCCAAGAGCGCCATCTACTCCGGCATCGTCCTGCTCCAGCATGTCATGGGTATCGGCGACGATGACCTCGCCGAGCTCATGCTCTGCGGCGGGTTCGGCAACTACATCAACACCGAGAGCGCGGTGGCGATCCGGCTGCTGCCGAGCGTTTCTCTCGATCGAATCAGCTACGTCGGCAACGCTGCCCATCTCGGAGCGCAGATGGCGCTGCTGAGCGAGCGCGAGCGCACGCGCGCCGAAGAGCTCGCGCAGCGCATCGAGCACGTGGCGCTCGCCGCGCGCCCGGACTTTCAGGACATCTTCGTCGACGGGATGTCGTTCGCAACATCGCGCGCGGTCGAACCGAAGGGCGCGCCGGTCGAGCCGGAGCGTCTTCCGACGGAGACGTCGCGTCCGGTCGAGTCGGAGCGGACCGCGGTCGAGCCGGAGACCGCGTCGGTGGGTACGCAGCCGCGAAGGAGGGCCACCGGATGAACGACTTGCGCGTCAATCTCCTCTTCGGATTCCTCGGCTCGGGCAAGACCACGCTCTTGAGACGCATCCTCGGCGAGCGCGCCGGCGAGCGGAAGATGGCGGTCATCGTGAACGAGTTCGGCGATGTCGGCGTCGACGGCGACGTCATCGCGGGCAACAGCGTGAACCTCGTCGAGCTCACCTCCGGTTGCCTGTGCTGCACGCTGCGCGGGTCGCTCATGAGCGCGGTGGAGGAGTTGCGGCAGAAGGGCGCGGTGGAGCAGATCGTGGTCGAGGCGACCGGCGTCGCCTCTCCCGGCGACATGCTCGAGGACCTGAACGACTCGAAGATCGCGCACGAGATCGACGTCGGCCCGCTCGTGACCGTGGTCGACGCGCCGAAGTTCACCCGCCTGCAGCAGATGCTCGGCGAGTTCTACGAGGAGCAGGTCGAGAACGCGGACGTGCTGGTGTTGAACAAGATCGATCTCGCGACGCAAGCAGAGCTCGAGGAGGCGCAGGCGGCGGTCCGGGAGATCAACCCCGATGCCGTCCTGCTGTTCGCCGAGCAGGGCGATACCGACCTCGCGCTTCTGCTCGACGGCCCCGAAAGCGAGCTTCTCGCCCAGGTGAAGGCAGAAGCGACCGGCCATCCTCCTCACGATCGCGAACACCGCGACGAGCATCGCCACGATCACGATCACGAACACGATCACGAACACGACGGCGGCGGCCACGACCATGACCATGACCACGACCATGACCACGGACACGCGCATGCACCGGCCGATTCGTTCGTCATGGATGCGGCGGGGGACTTTTCGAGCGAGGCGCTGATCGACGCGTTCGCCGCAATGCCCGCGAACGTGTGGCGATCGAAGGGATTCCTCACCGTCGACGGTGCGCCGAGTCTGCTGCAGTTCACGATGGGGCAGCTCGAGATCGACAGCGCGCCGGCCCGCGAGCGTGCCTATCTCGTGGTCATCGGAGAGGAGCTGGACCGCTCCGTCGTCGAACCGGCGGTGCTCGCGGCACGGAGGACCGGACCGGAATGACGGACACGGGTCTCGCGGCTCACCCCGCCGTGCGCGCGGCGGCAAGCGCCCGGGATCGATTCGCGGTGTCCGCATCGGTGCGCGCCGGGCGGAACGGATTGTCGTCGTGACCGTCGCGGCGCTCATGACCGCGCGCGAGGTCGCGCCGCGCTCGCTCGCCGAGCGTGCCTACGAGTTGCTCGTGCGCGAGATCACCCGTCTCGATCTCGCTCCGGGAGAGGTGCTGGCCGACAAGGCCCTGACGGAGCGGTTCGAGATCGGCCGCACGCCGATGCGGGAAGCCCTGCAGCGGCTGGCGCGCGAGGGGCTCGTGGTGCATCAACCCAACCGGGGCATGTTCGTGTCCGAGATCAGCGCGGCGAGCGTGCAGCAGATCTACGAGTTCCGGGCGCTGATCGACGGTCATGCCGCGCGGCTGGCCGCAACCCGTGCGAGCGCGGCCGAGATGGACGACCTCACCGCTCTGCACCAGGCGCTCGTCGACGCCACCGAGCGCGACGACATCGACACCTACGTGCTGATGGACCGCCTGTTCTACGAGGTGCTGGCGGACGCCGCGCAGAACGTCTACCTGGCGGAGGTCATTCCCCGAATCTTCAACCTTCATCTGCGCCTGTGGTTCTTCATTTCGAAGAAGGCCGGAGGATGGCACGCGATCGCGCGCTCCCACGAGGAAATGACCCGCGGAGTCGCCGATGCGATTCGGCGGCGCAATCCCAATGAAGCGGAAATCGCCATGAAGGCCTACATCACGCGACGGCAGCAGGACATGCGCAGGCTGCTCTGAACGCGATCCGCGGTGGGGTCGTATCGATGGGAGAGCAGCAGCGAGTTCGACGCCCGGGTCGTCCGCGGCGGCGCCGGTCAATCCCGTAAATCGAGGCGACGTTCAATCCGTTCCAGCCGCGTCTGCATGGCGGCCATGGAGCCGTCCTGCGCCACCTCCGACTGCATGAATCCGGCCATGTGAGACTTGAGCCCGCGCATATCGGACTTCAAGTCGCCGATGTCGTTCGCCATCGAACTCAGCTTCGACTGAATCGCCGTGAGATGTTCGAGCAGCAACAGATTGGTGACCTTGTCGCTCATGCGCCACAGCCCAGTCGGTTCCAGAACCTGCACAATTGCAGATCGCTTGCCGATGCGCCATACGGACCGGACACGCCCCATCGTCGGCAGTTCGATCGGCGGTGCGAGACGGATCGCCCGACATCGCCGTCTCATTGACCCGGATATGCCGGATATGTTTGCATGGATTCGCCAATGTGAACGCTGGCATGCCGGAGGCCCTTCGGGCAGTACCGGGGCCTGCGGCCGATAATGCGAGCATCGCGGGAAGCTGATGCTCGGCGGCTCGCTCGCGGTCGCGTCCATCGAACGAGTGCTCGGCAGGACGGGCAGGCGACGAGCGAGTCAGGGGCGATGACCCGAACCACAGACCAATCTGCGCGACACGACCCAAGACGGACCTTCAGGAGGACAAAACCGTGAAAGACGTCAAGAAATTCCAGCAGATGTACCGCGACGGCCGCGTGAACCGCCGGGAGTTCCTGGCCGCGATGGGCGCGCTGGGCCTCTCGGCTACCGCCGCCGGAGGTCTGCTGACCTCGGCCGGTGCGCTCGCCATGACGCCGAAGAAGGGCGGGCTGGCCAGAGCCGCATCCAACCTGCATGGCCCCGACGACCAGATGGACCCGATCGTCTTCACCTCCGGCATCGACTACACCCGTGGCCGGGCCACCTACAACAACCTCGTCCAGATGCTCGACGGGATGTCCCTGCACGGCGAGCTGGCCGAAGAGTGGACGCCCAACAGCGACGCCACCGAGTTCACCTTCAAGCTCCAGAAGGGCGTGACCTGGCATGACGGCTCGGACTTCACCGCCGCCGACGTGGTCTGGAGCATGAACCGGCACCTCGCCGAGGATTCCGCCTCGGTGATCAAGGCGTTCTTCGCCAACGTTTCGGAATGGAAGAAAGTCGACAGCCACACCGTGAAGGCGATCCTCAGCTCGCCGGACTCCGACCTGCCCGCGAAGCTCAGCGAAAAGCAGGCCAAGATCGTCAAGATGGGCACGGAGGACTTCAAGAAGGGCAACGGCACCGGCCCCTACCTGCTCGATTCGTTCGAGCCGGGCGTGCGCTCGACCCATTCGAGGAACCCCAACTACTGGCGCGACGGACCGAACTTCGATGCCCTGGAGGTGACCGCCATCACCGACCCCATCGCGCGGGTCAACGCGCTCATCGCCGGCGACATGGATCTCATCTACACGGTGGATGCCAAGGGCGTTCGCCTGATCGAGCAATCCGAAGGCGTCCACGTCAACTCCACGCCGTCGGGTCTGTACGGCGGGATCTGCTGCCTCAAGAACACCGAGCCGGGCTCGAACGACGATTTCGTGATGGGGCTGCGCTACATCCAGGACCGTGAGCGGATCGTGCGTTCCATCCTCAAGGGGAACGGCCAGGTGGGCAACGACCACCCGATCTCGCCCGCCTACGGCGCGGACCACTGCAGCGAGCTGCCGCAGCGCGAGTACGACCCGGACAAGGCGAAGTTCCACCTCAACAAGTCGGGCTACACCTCCGCGGAGCTCTTCGTTGCGCCGGTGGTCTCGGGCATCGAGGAGGCGTGCCTCCTCATGCAGGCCAATCTGAAGAAAATCGGCTTCGACCTCCAGATCAGGAAGGTCCCCACCGACGGCTACTGGGGCGCGGTGTGGATGAAGGAGCCGCTGAACGTGGTGTCCTGGAACATGCGCCCCACCGCCAACGCGATGCTGGCGATCCAGTTCGCACCGGGCGCCAACTGGAACGACACCTTCTGGAACGACGAGCGCATGGGCCAGCTTCTCAAGGCACAGCTCGCCGAGACCGATTCCGCCAAGCGCCACGGCATGCTGTGCGACATGCAGGAGCTGGTGCACAACGGCAGCGGCATGGTGATTCCGTACCACGTCAACATCCTCGACGGGATCAGCGACAAGATCAAAGGAGTTCCCAACGTTCCGCTGGGCGCGATGGGTGCCTACGAGTGGGTCGAGTTCGCCTGGATGGAAGCCTGATCCCGGCACGCAGTTCTCACCGGAGAAGGCCGGCACGGGCGACACCGTGCCGGCCTGTTTCACCGGGACGTCGCCGGCCCACACAAACGGGCAGTCGCAGTCGGCGGCCGGCGGCCCACTCCGGAGATTTCCTGGTTCGAGCTTCGGTGCTCGAGTTGCCTGACACTCCGCCAAGGTCGACGCGGACTCGCAACCTGCCCCGAAGCTCGAGCCCCGAGAGCTGACCCGGAGCGATCTCCGACCGATGCTTCTCCAGGCCATACTGCGCCGCACCGCCGTCGGCATCGCCACACTGCTGGTGGTGTCGATTCTCATCTTCATCGGCACCAGCGTGTTGCCGGGCGATGTTGCGAACATCATCCTCGGCCAGATGGCGACGCCGGAGTCCCTGGCGGCGTTGCGCGCCAAGCTCGGTCTGGACGAGCCCGCCCACATTCGCTACTTCATCTGGCTGCGGGACCTGCTGAGCGGCGAGCTCGGCTTCTCCAAGGCGGGCGCCGGGGCCGGCACCATCGGCACCCCCATCTCCGACATGCTGGCTCCGCGGATCGTGAACACGCTCCGTCTCGCCGGCGTGGTGGCGGTGATCGCGGTCCCGATTTCGATGGCGCTGGGCCTGCTCGCGGCGATGTATCCCGGCTCCCGGCTGGACCGGGCCGTCACCTTCACAACGTTGGGGCTCATCTCGGTACCCGAGTTCCTCGTCGCCACGTTCCTGGTGCTGGTGGTGGCGGTGCATCTCGGCTGGTTGCCCGCGACCGCCTACATGAGCGGGAACGAGACCGGCTGGAAGCTCGCGAGAGCGCTGGCGATGCCGACACTCACCCTCGTCATCGTGGCCTCGTCGCAGATCATGCGCATGACCCGGGCGACAGTGCTCAACGTCATGAGCTCGCCCTACATCGAGATGGCGATCCTGAAGGGGGTACCGCGCAAGCGGATCATCCTGCGCCACGCGTTGTTCAACGCGATCGGTCCAATCGTCAACGTGATAGCCCTGAACCTCGCGTACCTGGTGAGCGGGGTGGTCATCGTCGAGACGATCTTCTCCTATCCCGGGCTCGCCAAGTTGATGATCGACGCGGTGCAGACCCGCGACCTGCCCCTCGTGCAGGCGTGCGCCATGATCTTCTGTTTCACCTACATCATCCTGATCTTCATCGCGGACATGGCGTCGATCCTGTCGAATCCCAGGCTGAGGCACCCGAAGTAGAGGACCCCACATGCCGGAACCGATCGAACCAGTCAGCGGCGCGACGCAGTTCGAGGAACTGCCCGACGCGCCCCCCCGGCGGAAGCTCAGGCTCTCCTGGACCGGAAAGATCGGGGTCGGAGTCGTCATCTTCTGGTTGATCATCGTGTTCATCGGGCCGTCCATCTCGCCCTACCACGAGGCGGACATCCTCGACGAGGAGCTCTTCGTCGTGCCGGGCGGCGACCCCTACCCCGCGACCGACTTTCAACCCCCGAGCAAGGTGGCTTGGCTCGGAACCGACTACCTCGGCCGCGACACCCTCTCTCGCACGCTGTTCGGTGCGCGCACCACCATCGGCATCTCGCTCGCCTCGACCCTGCTCGCGTACCTCGTGGGGGTGACGCTCGGCATCGCGGCGGCGGTCGGCGGGATGGTGCTCGATTCGGTGCTGAGCCGGCTCAACGACGCCATTCTCTCGATTCCCAGCATCATGCTCGCACTGGTCATGATCGCCGCAATCGGGAGCACCATTCCCATCCTGATCATGCTCACCGGTCTCATCTACGCCGCGAGCGTGTTCCGGATCGCGCGCTCGCTCGGGCTCGATGTCATGGTCAGCGACTTCGTCGAGGCCGCCCGGGTGCGCGGCGAAGGCCTGTGGTGGATCATCACCCGCGAGATCCTCCCCAACGTGGCCATGCCGATGGCCACCGACTTCGGACTGCGGTTCGTCTACATCATCTTGTTCATCTCGAGCCTGAGCTTCCTCGGCCTCGGGGTTCAGCCACCGCAGTCCGACTGGGGCAGCATGGTGCGGGAAAGCCTCGCGGGGCTTCCCTACGGATCCATTGCCCCGCTGGTGCCGGCGCTCGCGATCGCGACGTTGACCATCGCCATCAACCTGATCGTCGATGACGTCTCCGCCCACTCCGGCGGCAAGCTCGCCAAGAGAATGCTCTGATGCCCGCCCTTCTCGAGGTCGACCGTCTGAAAATCGATGCGCGCAGGGATGACGGCGGCCTGACCCCCATCGTCAAGGAAGTGAGCTTCAACGTGGCGCGCGGGGAGGTGGTCGCGCTGATCGGCGAGTCCGGCTCGGGCAAGACCACCATCGCCCTGTCCGCGCTGGGATACGCCAAGCCCGGTCTCGAGTTCACGGGCGGCGAGGTCCGGCTCGACGGCCGAGACGTCATCTCCATGCCGCCGGACGAGCAGCGCGCGCTTCGCGGCCAGCGGGTCGCATACCTCGCCCAGAGCGCCGCCGCCACCTTCAACCCCGCGCTGACCATCGGCGAGCAGGTCACCGAATCGTCCGTCCTGCACGGTCAGTTGACCCGGGAGGAGGCGGACCGGCGCGCCGAGGAGCTCTACCGGGCACTGGAACTGCCCGATCCCGACCGCCTTGGCCGGCGCTATCCGCACCAGGTCTCCGGTGGCCAGTTGCAACGCCTGATGGCGGCGATGGCGCTCTGCGGCAAGCCGGACCTGCTGGTTCTCGACGAGCCGACCACAGCGCTCGACGTCACCACCCAGATCGAAGTTCTCAAGGCGTTCAAGTCGGTCATCCAGCAGGAAGGGGCGGCCGCCATCTACGTGACCCACGACCTCTCCGTGGTGGCGCAGATCGCGGACCACATCGTGGTGCTCTACGCGGGAGACATCCAGGAGGAAGGCACCGCCGACAAGATCATCAACCAGCCGAGTCATGACTACACGCGGCGCCTGATGGCCGCGGTACGCCCGCCGCCGGCCGCCGGCCAGGGCGACGAATCCCTGAGCGAACACATGCGGGATGCGCCCGCGCTGGAGGTGCGCAACGTCACCGCCGGCTACGGACGGGGCAATGCAGCGGTCAAGGTGCTCCGCGACATCAACGTCTCGGTGCAGCGAGGCCACACGATCGGGGTGATCGGCGAGTCGGGTTGCGGCAAGTCCACGCTGGCGCGGGTCATGTCCGGCCTGCTGCCCGCCGGGGAGGGCGAGGTGCTGCTCGACGGACAGCGGCTGAAGCCGAGCCTTCGCGATCGTGCCCGCAGCGAGCTTCAGAAGGTGCAGTTCGTCTTCCAGATGGCCGACACCGCGCTCAACCCGCGCCATCGGATCGACCACATCCTCGGCCGGCCGATCGAGTTCTACCTCGGACTGAAGGGCGACGAGAAGAGACGGCGCATCGGCGAGCTGCTCCAGATGGTGGAGCTGCCACCGGAGTTCGCGGGACGCTACCCCGACGAGCTCTCCGGAGGTCAGAAGCAGCGTGTCAACTTGGCTCGCGCGCTGGCTGCGTCCCCGGAGGTGCTGCTCTGCGACGAGGTCATCTCGGCCCTCGACACCATCGTCGGCGCCAACGTGATCGAGCTTCTCAAGCGCTTGCGCAAGCAGACCGGGGTGTCGTTCGTCTTCATCAGCCACGATCTTTCCACCATCGCTTCGTTCGCGGACGAGATCGTCGTGCTCTACGCCGGTCGGGTGGTGGAGCAGGGCAAGACCGACCAGGTGCTCTCGCCCCCCTACCATCCCTACACACGACTGCTGATTTCCTCCGTTCCGGAGCTGCGTATCGGCTGGCTCGAAGAGACGATGGAGACCCAGGAGGCGCAGGCGGGCATCGACCGGGTGGTCAAGCTGGTCGAGGTCGGGTGTCCGTTCTTCGACCGCTGCCCGCTCGCCATCGAAGGCACCTGCGACAGGGAGACCCCTCCGATCCGAATTCTCGGCGACGGACATGCCATCGAGTGCCATCGCAGCGAGCAGGAGTTCCTCGCCGCGTCGTGACGCGGCCCCCCAATGACCGAGTGCGACTTTCTCGTCATCGGACCGGACGCGGATCTGGAGGGCTTCTTCTGGGTCGCCGGGCAGGGTGGTTACGGCATCCAGACCTCGCCGGCCGTCGCGCGGACAATCGCGGCGTTCGCCACTGGCGGCGACGTGCCGGACGATCTTCTCGCGCTCGGACTCGAGCGATCCGACATCGACCCGACGCGGTTGCAGCGAGGCTCCCGCGATCCCTGAGAGTGCATCCGCATTCCGGCCGCGTTCACGAATTTGCCCGGCGCGGATTCGGTCGTCCGCAGGGCTCCTGCGGGTGTGCGCGATGGATGGCGCGTCACCGCGCTGCCGATGCCGACGGGCCGAGTCCGCAGCCGGGAATCGGCGAAATCCGGAGGCTCTACCGTCCGGTGGAGACAATCGCGGGACCGCCGCCAGCGGGTGCGAGGAGAACGGGTAACGCGCCATGCGCACCGGGTTCGAAGCAGCGCCCATGGTGGCCGCCGCCGCGTCGGCGGTGTTCACCGGCATGGGAGTCGTGGCGATACGCTTCGTGGTGACGGAGTGGGAGCCCGCAACCTTGGCGTTCTACCGCTTCGCCATCGCTGCGGTCACGATTCTGCCCTTTCTTCTGTTCAGCCGGCACGCGCGGCTCGAGCGCGGGGACGTCGTTCCCGTCTGCCTCCTCGGTGCCGCCTTCTTCGGCCTGTTTCCATGGGCGTTCGGCGCCGGAATGGTCCATATCCCCGCGTCGCGCGGCGCCCTGATCTTCGGAGCCATGCCGCTGGTGGCGATGGTCGTCGCTGCGGCGCTTCGTCTGGAGGCGCTGACGGCGTTGAAGTCCTTCGGCGCCGTGTTCGCCTTCGGGGGTGTCGCCCTGGCTCTGGGGGACCGGGCCGCGCTCGGCACCGACGCCGACGACGCCTGGATCGGGGAGCTGCTGGCGGGTACCGCGACGCTGCTCCTGGCGATCAACTTCGTCCTCTTCGCGCCTTGGCTGCGCAAGTACCCGGCGCTTACGGTGACGGCATGGTCCATGCTGGCGGGCACCGTCTTCCTCGTCCCCTTCGCGGCGTGGGAAGGCGGGTTCGACGCCGTTCCCGAATTGTCGGCGGCTCGCTGGTGGGCGGTGGCGTTTCTCGGCGTGTTCGCGGGGTCGCTCGGCTACTTCCTGTGGATCTGGGCCCTGCAGCGATCGACGCCGACCCGCAGCGCTGTCTTCGTCGTGCTGAACCCGATGACCGCGACGCTGCTCGGCGCCCTGCTGCTCTCGGAAGCGATCACGGCAGCCTTCCTTCTCGGCCTCGCCGGCGTCGTCGCCGGCATCCTGGTCGCCAACTGGCAGCCGGGCGAAAGGAGGGAGGCTCCCGGTTGAATGATCCAGTGCATGCGGGCACGCGCACCGGCTGCATCACTCACTCGGCCCGCACCGTCGGCGTCGGTGCGGCCTCGTGCGTTACCACCACCCCGCAGCGGTCGCCGCACATGTTCTCGTAGCGTAGGAACGGGCTGTGCACACGTTACGCTCCGCAGAGTCGTCGCCGGTCGTGACGGCACGACGGGCGATTGCGGCGTGTAACGTGGCGCGCTACAGTGAATCATGAGGATCAGGCACAAGGGACTGCGGGCACTGCACGAACGCGACGACGCCGCGCGTCTGCCCGCCGGGCTCGCGCCACGGCTCCGGCGCATCCTGTTCCGGCTGCAAGAGGCGACGCATCCGCGCAGCGCCGACGCGCCGGGCTTCCGGCTGCATCCCCTGAAGGGCGACCGCGCGGGCCAGTGGAGCGTCCGCGTCTCCGGCAACTGGCGCGTGGAGTTCCGCTTCAAGGACGGCGAGGCCGTGAACGTGGACCTGATCGACTATCACTGACCGGAGGGAGTGCTGACCATGAGCGACATTGCGAACGACCGCGCCGGCCCGATGCAGAACCCGCCGCACCTGGGCGAACTCATCCGCGAGAGCATGGACGATGTTGGGTGGAACGTGACCGAGACGGCGGCGCGTCTCGGCTGCGAGCGCGGAACGCTGTCGCGCTTGCTGAACGGCAAGGCGGGCGTATCGGCGAACATGGCGCTGGCATTGGAGGATACTGGCTGGGGCACCGCCGAGCACTGGATGCGGATGCAGGCGAGCTACGAGCTTGCGCAGGCGCGCCGGGAGAGGGTCGCCGCCGAACGGCGTGTGGGCGCGCTACACGCATGATCGGACGTCGCGTCTGCACTGCGGGACGGGCTACCGTCTCGCTTGCCGCCGTCCGTCCGCCCACGCCGCTTCCGGTCAGGGCGGACTGTCTTCCAGTCGTTGCGATCTTGGGCCGTAACCGTTTGCGTATTGGTCTGGTAGAACAGGTGCACAGATCGAAGGTGACATTTACAGGGCGTCCACATCGCGCTGCGAGTGGAAGTGACGGTCGAGTTGAAACCCCGGTTCCAGCGTTGAGTCGCCGCGCGGGAATCCAGAATGGTCATCATGAATCGTGGCGGGTCAGGTTCCGCCCCACTTCGTAGCAGTAGAGGCTGGTCGGGATGAAATCCAGCGGCTTGTCCCCCGGCCATGAACGACTCTGCTCCCGAATCGTACGTGTCGTGACGCTCGCCGAGATGGTGGGGTACCGACTCGCGAGGGCGAAGACTCCACTCAACTCCTCGGGATGTCTCAGCGGCCGGTCGGACCACTTGACCTCCACGCACCAGTCGGGTTCCTGCCGAAACCCCGAGTCCAGATGGACGATGTCCACTTCGCCTTCCTTCCAGCGGGCATAGTGGAGTTGATGGATCTGGTGGTAATGGAACCACTGCGCGAACACCGCCGTTTCTGCCAGTTGCCCCGTCTCTGCGTCGTCTTCGGAAACCGGTCCGAACAGGGCGCACCGGAGCGCCGGTGTGGTGACGTACACCTTGAAGCGGTTGGCGCGCTTGAAGCGGCGGGCGTTCTGATCGACACGGTGGACGACCTTGATGAGGAACGCCGCCTCCAGGTACTCGAGGTATCGCCTGATCGTCGGCTTGGACACGCCGGACTGCTGGGAAAGGGCGTCCAGCGATACCTCGCCGGCCGCGTGTTGCAGGCCAGGGTCATGAACAGTGCATTGAGCTCCTGCACGTCCTGTATGCCGTACAGGCTGGGAAGGTCGCGCAGCAGAACCTTGTCGACAATGTCGGCGCCGATGTAGCGGGCGGGGTCCGAACGGATGGCGGGGGAAGAAACGGCTTCGGGGTAGCCGCCGAAATTGAGGTAGTCGATGAAGTGGCGATTCAGGCCCGCCAGATCATCCGTCCAGTACTCGTGCTTGACGGGTTCGCCGGGCTTTGGGCGATGGTCGACCAGACTGCCGATGCCTTGCAGGTCGAGGTACTCGTGGAAGGTGAGAGGCGGCAGCAGGAAGTCCGTGAACCGGCCGGCCCCGGATTCCATGCTCTTGAGACGAAGCGCCGCCGCCGCTGATCCGGAGACCACGCACTTGACCCCAGTGTGGACATCGACGAAGGCCTTCAGATGACGCTCCCAGTCCGCCAGGTACTGGATCTCGTCGAGAATCAGAACCCGGGGGCCGTCGGGGTTCTCGCTTGCGTGACGGATCTCGTCCGCGGCTTCTTCGATCGAGAGGCGGGTATAGAGTGGATGGTCGAGCGAGATATAGCCGACGTCCCGGCTACCGTACTTGCCGCCGGTCAGCAAGCGGGCGATGACATGGTGAAGCAGCACGGTCTTTCCGACGCGCCGCGGTCCCATGAGGACCACGGCGCGGTGCACGCCCGTCTCCTCCACGAGATGCGCGAAGCGTTCGAAGTACGCGCGAGGGTTCAACGCGCGATAGTCGGCGCGGATTTCGCCGCCGTCCCACCAAGGGTTCTCGGCGCGCATGCGACTGCGCCGCTGTTCCGAGGAAATCTGTCGCATGCCGCAAGGCTAGTGGTTTCGGAATGGATCGTCAATTAGACTGAACTTCGAGAGTATGCACGAATCAACCCGTTGTTTTTCGGGATAAAACAAAAAAATGGCAGGTGCGCTACTGGGTA
>JAJDUQ010000105.1 GCA_022826505.1 Gammaproteobacteria bacterium | reverse complement strand
GTGGGGCGACATCTTGCCGCCCCGCTTCGCCATCTCCATGGCCTCGGCGACTTCGGGCGGCATGTAGTTCTCGTCGTGCTTGGCGAGGACCTCCTCGGCGCGAAGCCTGGCCCCCGGTTCCAGGACTCCCGAGGCCACGATCCCCTGCCCCTCTCGGAAGAGGTCGGGAAGGATTCCGGCGTAGCGCACGTCGACGGTCGCGGCCCCGTCGGTCAGGGAGAACGAGACCTCGAGCCCCTCGCCGCGCTCGACGCTGCCCTCGACGACCATGCCGCCGACGCGGATGCCGGGACCGCTCGGCGCTTCGCCCGCCCTGATTTGGGAAGGACTGTAGAAGTAGAGCATGTTCTCGCCCATCGTGGCGATGACCAGACCTGTCGCCGCGGCAACCCCGGCGACGATCAGGCCCACGAATATCATTCTCTGTCGTCGTCTGTTCATCGTGTCCGGCGAGTCCGGCGCAGCGTCCGCGGCACCCGGCAACGCACTACCTGCCAGACGGTCGAGGCGGAGCCCCTTGGCCACGGCGCCGAGTCACGGACCGTCGCGCCTTCGGTGACGCGCACGCAACTATATTTCGACTCCCGTCGCGCGAGAAGGTTCCCGCTCGAGTTTCGCACCGGGCGCGATGCTCGACGAGTCCCGTCGGACCCGTGCAATGCTTGACCCTCCAGTCACTGGAAGGGACAGGGTCGGGTCCGCGCAAGCACGATTGAACTTCTCTCGCGTGGACAATGTCCAATCCGGATTGCCGGTGCGTCGCGATCGAGCGCGATCCAGGCAGCGGCTACGGCAGAGCCCGGCCGGACATCGTTCGAGAGATTGCGCCCCACCCTCGACCAATGGGCAGGCAATGACGTCGGACTCGAGACATTGCGCGGGTACGGAATGGGCGTCGCGGAGGCCTTTCTTCTGCCTGACGAGACCATCAACCGCGAGATTCCGTTGCCTCCGCGTGTGCCCCTCCACCCTTGCACCGAAGGGTCGAGTGCCGGTTTGCGCGTCTGTTCGCGAGGTTCGGCCGAATGCGCACACACGTCGTGTCGCCATCGACTTCATGCCACGCGGTGCGAGTGATTCGGCGAACACCGCGGCACGGAACGCCGCCGCGAGGCCCGGGGCCGCAACGTGAGCCGTTCCCGGCGTTCGGGACGGCGCGCATCCCGGCGCAGCGGGACGCGTCCGCCCCGGCGTCGCAGGGTCAAGCCGACGGCGGTGCGTTTCGGAGTGCTTGCCGCCGTTCTGCTCGCGGCAGGGGCATGGTGGGTGTACAGGTCGGACGATGCGATTGCGATTCCGGAGCTGACCGAGAACGGGCAGGCCGGTGCGCGCCTCTTTGCCTCCAACTGTGCGCTCTGTCACGGCACGCACGCGACGGGCACGGATAGAGGGCCGCCCCTCGTCCATGAGATCTACGAGCCGGACCATCACCCCGACGCTGCGTTCTATCGTGCGGTGAACCAGGGCGTCGCCAGCCATCACTGGTCGTTCGGCAACATGCCGCCGGTGCCGGGGGTCTCGCACAGGAGCGTGACGAAGATCGTCGCCTATGTCCGTGAGCTTCAGCGAGCCAATGGAATCCGCTGAGCCGCGCTGCTGCACGCCCGGAGGTCCGAGGCCGTCCTCGATCAGGCTCCGCGTCCCGAATCGGGCTCAGCGGGCGCACCCGATTCGTCTTTGCCCTGGAGGGCTGCCATGATGTCAATCTCGATTCGCTTCCCGGCGCTGCTGTCCCTTGTCGCTGCGTTTGGCTTGCCGGTCTGCGCCACCGCCGATTCGATTCCGACGCCGGTCCGGACATTCGTCCAGGCATTCGTCGGGGGGGCCGGCCAGGGCGCGGTTCGCGCCACCGCGGTGCCCAATCTCTACGAGGTCCGGCTCGGCGACCAGTTCGTCTACGTCACGGCGGACGCGAAGTTCTTTCTGCATGGCGACCTCTACGAAACCCGCGGTCAACGCAACCTGACGGAGTCGTCGCGAAGAGGTGTGCGCCGCGACATCGTGGACGCAATCGATCCGCAGACGTACATCGTCTTCGAGCCGCCGAAGCCGAAGCACACGGTGACCGTGTTCACCGACGTGGACTGCCCCTACTGCGCGAAGTTCCACCTCGAGGTCCCGGACCTCAACGCACTCGGGGTCCGGGTGCGCTACGCGGCCTGGCCGCGCAGCCCGCGGGGCACCGAGAGCTTCGCCCGGAGCGTCTCCGTGTGGTGCGCGAATGACCCGCACCAGGCGATGACGGACGCGAAGGCAGGCCGCACGATCGAGCCCGCCGAGTGCGAGAATCCGGTGCAGAGACACTTCGACGCCGGACGGCGGCTCGGAGTGCGGGGGACCCCGACCATCGTGACCGAAAACGGCGACACCATCGGCGGGTACGTCCCGTACCGGGAGCTGGTGGAGATGCTGGAGCAAGGGTAGCGCGGTGCCTCCAGGCGGACACGACGCCGTGTCTCCCAGCTCGGGACAACCCCGCACTGCTCGCATTCTTCCAGCTCCGGCACTCCACGGAGGGCAGCGAATATGAAGCACCGCGCAAAACGCGTCCGGCGCGCACCGGCGATCGTAGCGGCGATGATGGTCGTCGTAGCGGGAGCGGCGTTCGCGCACTCGAAACAGGAGGTGACCTTCCCGCACGACGGCGCCGTTCTCGCGGCGCCCCCCGATGTGGTCTCCATCGAGTTCGATGCGCCGATGCGGATCACGGTGATTCGTCTGACGAGCGAGGCCGGGGATACGTTCGAGTTGGGGCGTTCGGACGACATGCAGCCGGTGACCGACTTCCGCGCGATCCCTCCGGCGTTGCCGAACGGCCGATATACCGTCGAATGGCGGGGCCTCTCCGCGGATGGTCATGCCATGAAGGGCCGTTTCTCGTTCGAAGTCGCGCGGTAGAGCGCGCGATGTCACGATGACGGCTCCGTCCACCAGCGCGTCCGCGCTCGAACAGGTCAATCGCGCGGGGGCACACGACGACGACTCGGCGAAGGTCGACGAACAGGCACGGCGCGAGAAGGCGATGACCACGACCCATTCGAGGCGGGAGTTTCTGAGCGGGGCCGGCGCGGTAGCGCTCCTCGGCGCAACCGGCGTCTGGAAATCACCGGCGCGCGCCGCAGACCGTGAGGCCGTCGTGCTGCACGCACGACCCGGCACGGTGCGCCTCGCGCCGCCCGGCTATCCGGAAACTCCCATCTGGGGCTACGACGGGAGCGTGCCGGGTCCGACCATTCGCGTGCCGCACGGACAACGGGTGACACGGCGGTTCGTGAACGGCCTTCCGCAGCCCTCGACGGTGCACTGGCACGGCGTTCGAATCGAGAACGCGATGGACGGCGCGCCGGAGCTGACGCAGCTTCCCGTTCAGCCCGGCGCCGAGTTCCTCTACGACTTCGAGCCGCCCGATGCCGGGACCTGGTGGTACCACTCGCATCATCGGACCTGGGAGCAGATGGCGCGCGGGCTCTACCCCGACTTCGCCAACTCGGCGTGGATTCTGTCGATTTTCATTTTTTTCCGCGTCCCAAGTCATTGAATCATTGAGGTCCGGCGCGCGGAATCGCCCCCAAAGCTGTCTGTAGTGCCGACCTACCCTATTGATTTGCC
>JAJDUQ010000013.1 GCA_022826505.1 Gammaproteobacteria bacterium | reverse complement strand
GGCAAATCAATAGGGTAGGTCGGCACTACAGACAGCTTTGGGGGCGATTCCGCGCGCCGGACCTCAATGATTCAATGACTTGGGACGCGGAAAAAAATGAAAATCGACAGAATCCACGCCGAGTTGGCGAAGTCGGGGTAGTGCGCGGCCCGCGACGGAAACAGGATGCCCGCCATGGAGGCGGGAACCACTTCGGTACGGGTCTGCCCTCCCTGCGCGGGGTCCATGCCGTGCGGCGCCCGGTCCGAGCCGAGCCGCGTCTGTGCGCCCGATTCGGGGCCGGAGATCACATCACGCTCGGGACATCGATGCCGGGCCAACTCGACCGCCGCATGCCGGTGTTGCCCTGCCTGGTCATGACCCGCCTCCGCGGCCGGCGCGGACGAAACGGCGCCTGCCCCGGCCAGCGCCAGCGCCGCCATCCAACCTCGCGCCCATCCCTTTGCGATTCGCCGGTCAGGACCCGAATCGACTCGCGAACATCCTTGCGTGCCCTTCATTGCCGCGTTCCCTCCCTTCGTCCTCCGGCCACCGATCCATCGACCGTGGGACGAGAAGATAGGGAACGCGTCTGTCCGAAAGTTGTCCCGCGTGTAAAGTTTCTTTTCCACAAGACTCGTGCGGCCGCAGCCCGCCACCGGTCGGGCCGCGCGACGTGGGTGCCCGGTTGCGCATGCTTCCGGAGGGAGCCGGCGTCTCTCGGAGGCCGGCGCGAGCTCGCCGGTACGTCCTGGATTCAGCCTTGCGCGATGCGATGCTGGAGGTTGACCAGCATTCCTGCCGTGGCGCCCCAGATGTAGCGGCTCTCGTATTCGAAAGCGTAGAAAAAGCGGCGGCGTCCGTCGCGCATTCCGCTGTGAATCCGCAGCGATGCCTCGTCGAGAAAGAAGGCGAGGGGGACCTCGAAGACTTCCGCTACCTCGAAATCGTCCAGGGTCAGGTCGAATCCGGGACGGATGAATGCGACGACGGGAGTCACGCCATAACCGGTGACCGTCTCGTATCCGTCGAGCAGGCCGGCGAGGTCGACGTACTCGCGCGAAAGGCCGATTTCTTCCGCGGTCTCGCGCAACGCGGCGTCGATGGGCCCCCGATCGGTGTCGTCGAGCCGTCCGCCGGGAAAGCAGACCTGTCCCGGATGGTCGTGGAGGTGATCGCTGCGCCGAGTGAGCAGGACGGTATGTCCGTCCCGCCGTTCGACGATCGGCACGAGCACCGCCGCGGAGCGGCGCGGGCTCCTCGGGGACAGTGACGGATTGAGATCGCGGTCGCCGAACTCGTCGCCGCGGGGGAGATCGTCGAGCGCACGCATCGCTCTCTGCACCTGCAGGCGCAGCGGCGACGGGGTCGCGGCGGAAATCGGCGTTCGGTCGGCAGTGTCCATCACGGTATCTTACCGGCACCGCACGAAGCGAAGCGCATGCGAACGTCGACGGACCGTGACGGAGCGCGCCGGGACCTCCGAACCGTGCCGAGCACGCATGCTTCGACCGGTCGGATCCAATGCCGCGAAGTTCGAGGATCGGCCGCCGGATGGGTACTATCGGGCTTCCCGGCGACATCATGCCGTTCGGCCCGTGACGCCATGCCCCACACCCGAAATGTCCGTGCGTCGTTCCTCGCCACGATCCTGACCGTGGCTCTGGCCCTCGTGGTCGTTTCGGCGGAGGCATCGGCCGAGGAGGGCACCGGCGCGGTCCGCGATCCGCGGGCGTCGCGAGTCGCAACCCCGGCTCGAATCGGTTTCCCGCTGCAGCGCGGCATGTTCCTCCTGGCGTCCCCCCGACTCGGGGATCCACGGTTCGCGCAGACGGTGGTGCTGCTGCTGGAATACGACGAGACCGGCGCGCTCGGCCTGGTGGTCAACCGGCCGACGGAGTTCTCGCTGCAGGACGTTCTGGAGACGCCGTTGCCGAATTCGGCCGAACATGTCGTTTTCCTCGGAGGCCCCGTCGAGCACCGGCGGCTGATCGCGCTGTTCCGCTCGTCCGAGGCGGTGGACGGTGCGGACCGCGTCACCGGCGACGTCCACGCGAGCGGAAGCGTCGACACTCTGCGCCGGAGGCTCGAACGCGACGGTCACGCGGCCGACGTCCATACGTACCTCGGATACGCCGGGTGGTCTCCCGGCCAGCTCGACTCCGAACTTGCCCGCGGAGACTGGATCGTGACCCCTGCCGACGCCACGAGCATCTTCGACATGCCGTCCGCCGACGTGTGGCACCACCTCATGCGACGCAACGCCGGACGCTGGGTGCACGCCGGCCCCGCCCGTTCGGCATGACGATGCCCGGCAGGAGGTCGCCGTCCGGCATGTCGAGAGCCTGGGGGCTGCGCTGAGACTCGCGTTCGGCGATGACCCCGCGCGAGCGATATCGTGACGAGCTGGCCCGCGGCGCTCTGCTGCCCGAACCGGCACAGGCCGCGCTGGTCGACGAGCTGGAGCGCGTCTACCACTCGCTCGTCGCACCGCCGGACAGCGGCTTTCTGGGCCGCCTGGCCCGGCGGCTGAAGCGCCGGCGGCCCGAACCCGTACGCGGCCTCTACGTGTGGGGCGGCGTCGGACGGGGCAAATCCCATCTCGTCGATCTGTTCGCGCAGGCTCCCCGGCTCGACTCGAAGCTGCGCATCCATTTCCACCGTTTCATGCAACTCGTGCACGCGGAACTGAACGCCCTTGCCGAGCGCGAGGATCCGCTGAAGATCGTCGCGGGGCGAATCGCCGTGCGGGCGCGGGTTCTTTGCGTCGACGAGTTCTACGTCTCGGACATCACCGACGCCATGATCCTCGGCCGGCTCCTCGCCGCGCTGTTCGAGCACGGGGTGACACTCGTGGCCACCTCGAACATCGAGCCGTCGAAGCTGTACGCCGATGGTCTGCAACGCGTACGGTTCCTGCCCGCCATCGAGCTCATCGAGCGGCACACCGAGGTGATCCACCTCGAAAGTGGCCCGGACTATCGGCTGCGCGTCCTGGAGCGGGCCCGAACGTGGTTCGAGCCCCTGGGTCCGGACGCCGCGCGGGGTCTTGCGGAATGCTTCCGGTCGCTGGTGCCCGAGCATGCGGGCGACGGCGGAGCGCTGACTGTTCTCGGCCGGCCGATTCCGGTGGTTCGCCAAGCCGGCGGCGTCGCGTGGTTCGAATTCGAAGCCCTGTGCGGGGGGCCGCGCTCGGTGGCGGACTACATCGAGATCGCCCGCGACTTCCATACCGTGATCCTGAGCCGCGTTCCCGCGCTCGACGACGACCGTCGCGATCCGGTGCGCCGCTTCATCCATCTCGTGGACGAGTTCTACGACCGCAATGTCAATCTGGTGGTCTCGGCGGCTGCGGAGCCGAACGGACTGTACCTTGGACGCAAGCTCGCCGAGCCGTTTCAGCGTACGCGCTCACGCCTCGTCGAGATGCAGTCGACGGACTATCTCGGCCGGGGTCACATCCCCTGACGAAGCGCCCGCCGCACCGACAGCCTGAATCGAAATTGCGACGTTCATTCGACAGCGCCTCGCCGCGTACCGCGGCGACTGACCCGACGCCGCCGGCCGCGGCGAACTCCCTCCCCTCTCACCGCCCCGGGCCGCGACTCCGGAGCGTGTCCGGTGACGCGTGTTGCACGCCGCGGGTCCGAACTTATACTGCCGGTCTCGGCCGTCCACGAAAACAACCTGAAGAGGGAGGATCCCGCTCATGCCCGAGTACACCACCGACGACATCCGCAATGTGGCCCTGACCGGGCACGGCGGCGCCGGCAAGACGACTCTGGCCGAGGCGCTGCTCGCATACGCCGGCGTCATCGGTGCGCCCGGGAGCGTCACCAGGGGCACTTCGGTGTGCGACTTCGACGCCCAGGAGAAGGAGCACCAGCACTCGCTGTACACGGCGGTGGCGAATTTCGATCACGGTTCCCGGCACGTGAACCTCGTCGACACCCCCGGCTACCCCGATTTCCTGGGCCGCGCCCTGCCTGTTCTCGCGGCGGTCGAGACCGTAGCGGTGGTGGTGGATGCGAGGCAGGGGGTCCAGATGGTCACCCGCCGCATGATGGAGGCGGCGGCCGCCCGCGGGCTCGCCCGTATGGTCGTGGTGAACAAGATCGACGCCGACGAGATCGACCTCGAGGCATTGCTCGCAGATCTCGTGGAGGCGTTCGGCTCCGAGTGCATGCCCATCAATCTGCCTGCCGGAGGCGGCGCGAGGGTGGTGGACTGCTTCTTCGAGCCGGGGGACGGGCCGGTCGACTTCTCGTCGGTGGAAGAGGCGCACACCCGCATCGTCGACCAGGTGGTCGAGGTCGACGAGGAGCTGATGGAGCTCTATCTGGAGCAGGGCGAGGAGCTCGAGGCGGACAGGCTCCACGACCCGTTCGAGCGGGCGCTGCGAGAAGGGCATCTCGTTCCGGTGTGCTTCACCTCGGCCGAGACGGGGGTGGGAATCGCCGAACTCGCCAACGTGATCGAGAAGGTCATGCCGAGTCCGCTGGAGGCGAACCGGCCGCCGTTTCGCGATGCGGCGGGGGAGGCGGTCGAGATCGCGCCCGGTTGCGACGACCCGACCGTCGCACACGTCTTCAAGGTATCGATCGACGCCTTCGTGGGAAAGCTCGGGATATTCCGAATCCATCGCGGTACCGTGACCAAGGACTCCCAGCTCTACATCGGCGGTTCACGCAAACCCGTCAAGATCGGCCATCTGTTCGCGCTGCAGGGCAAGGACCACGTTGAAATCGATACCGGGGTCTCCGGCGACATCTGTGCGGTGGCGAAGATCGACGAGGTGACGTACGACGCGATGATGCATGCCTCCCAGGGCGACGAGGGCCTCTCCCTGGCCGCGCTCGAACTGCCGGCGCCGATGCTGGGACTCGCGATCTCGGCAAAGACCCGGGGCGACGAGCAGAAGCTCGGAGACTCGTTGTCGAAGCTCGCGGCCGAGGATCCTTGCCTCACCATCGAGCACAACGCAATTTTCAACGAGACGGTCATTCGAGGCCTCGGCGACCTTCACCTGCGCATGGTCCTGGAGAAGATGAAGGATCGGTACAACGTCGAGGTCGAGACCCGGCCGCCGAAAATCGCGTACCGCGAGACGATTCGCAAGCCGGCCGACGGCCACCATCGCCACAAGAAACAGACGGGTGGGGCGGGGCAGTTCGGCGAGGTCTACCTGAAGGTCGAGCCGCTGGAACGCGGTGCGGGCTTCGAGTTCGTGGACGCGGTGGTCGGCGGAGTGATCCCGAACCAGTTCATTCCCGCAGTGGAAAAGGGCGTGCGTCAGGTGCTCGGCACCGGCGCGGTGGCGGGATATCCAATCCATGACGTCCGGGTCACGGTCTACGACGGAAAGCACCACTCGGTCGACTCCAAGGAGGTCGCCTTCGTCTCGGCCGGCAAGAAGGCGTTCGTGGACGCGGTCAGCAAGGCCGCGCCGATCGTTCTCGAGCCGATCGTCGACATCCAGGTCACCGTGCCGCAGGCGAACATGGGCGACATTGCCGGCGACCTGTCGTCGAAACGGGGCCGGATCAATGGCACCGAGGCGATGAACGCGGGGATGGTGACGGTCTCGGGGCAGGCGCCGCTCGCCGAGCTGGGCAGCTACCAGTCGGAGCTGAAGTCGGTGACCGGCGGCACGGGCTCGTTCGCGATGGAGCTCAGTCACTACGACCCGGTGCCGTCAAACATCCAGCAGCAGCTCGTCGCCGAGTTCAAGCCCGCGGCGGACGAGGACTGATTGCGGCGAGCTGCCAATCCATGCGCCACTCCGCGCTCACCCGCCGTCTCGACATCGAATCCGCTCGCGTGTGGGACATCCACTACCTTGCCAGGGAGCGGCAATGGGCAGGCGAGGACGTGATCCTGCTGACCGTCGGCGATCCGGACTTCGAAACCCCGCCCGCCATCGTCGACGAAGCCGAACGCAGCATGCGGCGCGGGCGTACTCGTTACGGTCCGACCGCCGGCGAGCCCCCGCTGCGCGAGGCGATCGCGCGCTACCATGCGAAGACGACGGGCCAGTCGGTGAGCGCCGAGAACGTGGTGGTGTTTGCCGGTGCGCAGAGCGCGCTCTTTGCCTGCGCACTGTGCCTCGTGGACCCCGGCGACGAGATCGCCGTGTTCGAGCCTCGCTACGTGACCTACGACGGGGTGATCGACACGCCGGCGGCGGTGCGGGTCGACGTCCCGCTCGCGTCTGCCCGGGGATTTCGCTTCGACCCGGACGCACTCGGAAGGGCGGTGACGCCGCGCACGCGGGCCATTCTCCTCAATACGCCGCACAACCCGACCGGCATCGTCGCGGCCCGCGAGGAGCTCGAAGCCATTGCAGCCATTGCCAGGCGCCACGATCTGTGGGTGCTGAGCGACGAGGTCTATGCGACCCTCACCTACGATGCCGAACACGTCGCCATCGCGAGCCTGCCCGGCATGGCCGAGCGCACGGTGACCATCAACTCGCTGTCGAAGTCGCACGCGATGCAGGGGTGGCGGCTCGGCTGGGCGGTGGGGCCGCAGGCCCTCGCGCGGCATCTCACCCACCTGATCGTCTCGATGATATTCGGGACCCCGTCGTTCACGCAGGACGCGGGGCTCGTGGCGCTCACCCGGGACCTCGAGGAAGTCGAGTCGATGGAGCGGGCGTACCGGGTACGGCGGGATCTGGTTTGCGCCCGCCTGAACGCCTGCCAGGGCCTCTCGTGCCAGTGGCCGCAGGGCGGGATGTACGCGATGGTCGACGTGCGCGCCACCGGCCTGCCCGACGAAGCATTCGCGTGGGGACTGCTCGACGCCGAAGGGGTGTCGGTGCTCCCCGCCGCGACCTTCGGCGAGAGCGCGTTCGGGCACGTGCGGGTGAGTCTCACCGCGCCGGAGGCGGTGCTCGGGGAGGCGTGCGGCCGGATCGAGCGGTATGCGCGATCGCTGGTCAGACCGCGATCGCCTTGAGGCGTATGGAGGGAAGTCGTTTCAATCGCTGATTCACGGGGTCGACTTCGATGCCTGCCGACTCCAGGGCTGTGACTCCGAGCAGCGGCTCGGCATCCGGCTCCCCGAACAGGATCGTGCCGCCGACGATCTCCCCCATGATCTCGATATCCGCGGTGGTGACGGCCATCGTGATCTCGGTGCCGTCCGCCAGCTCGTACACTCGCCGGCTCTTCGGTACGAGACCGATGGCTTCGAGGTGCGGTCCGGGCACGAGGGAATCGGTCGCACCCGTATCGACCAGAAAGAGTCCTTCCCAGGCTCTGTCCGGTGTGGCGGGGTTGCGAACGGTGACGGTGACGTGAGTTGCTCCCATCGGGTCTTTCCTTGCGGTGAACGGCGGTTTTCGATGCCTGCGCACGCTATCACCCTCCTGGTCCCGCGGCTGTCTCCGCGGCCCCGTGGATTGTACGAGATGTGCGATTGCGCAGTACGCCCCGAGCCCGCCGCGCGCGGGACACCGCCCCGCGGCTCGCCGGCCTACAGCCCCATCATGCGCAGCATCGCCCCGGAGAGCGGGCTCTGCGAGTCGCCCGCGGCCCGACCGATGTCGAAGTGGTCGTGTCCGGGCAGCTCCATGTAGTCGCATGCGATGCCGTGCTCGAGGCAAAGCGCCGCGTAGTCCTTCGACATCCCGATCCAGAGCCTCGGCTCGGCTCCGCCCACCGCCACCAGGACCGGTATCGCGCGGCGCGGCGGGTTCCGGAGGGGGCTCAGCCGCCGCGCCGTCTCCCGATCGAGCCGGACCAGCTCGTTCACGGAGATGTCCGGCACGGGCTCGCAATCGAAGACACCGGTGATGGGGATGGCGCCCTTGATGATGTCCGCGGGCAGGCCGTCGGCCTCCCAGTCGTGGGCGAGAGCCATCGCGGTGAGGTGACCTCCGGCGGAATTGCCGGAGACGAACAAGCGGTTCGGGTCGCCTCCGTGCTCCGCGATGTTTCGCCAGGTCCAGGCGATGCCCCGCATGGTCTGGGCGATGATGGTGTCGAGGGTGACGTCCGGGCACAGGTCGTAATTGACGAGCACCGTGGTCGCCCCGGCCGGCTGGAAGACGTCGGCGACGAAGCTGTAGTCGCTCTTGTCCATCGCCCGCCAGTAGCCGCCGTGGATGAACAGGTGCACCGGCGCGTTCGGCGCATCCGCGGGGAAGATGTCGAGCGTTTCCTTCTCGCCGGAGCCGTAGCGCACGTCGAGCACGCATTCGAGCCGCTCTCGCGTTGCTGCCGACGCGTCGGCGTAGGCGGCGATGCGGGCTTCGACGTTGCGTACGGTCGCGCGCGGGTTGAACTCGAGCTCGAGGTCTTGGGGGGACATGTTGCGCCAGGTCATGGATCGTCTCCGGAAAACGGCCGGTACGCTATGATATGCCCCGCCGCCGGCCGGCAGTCACCACTCTATCGGAATCCAGGGGTCCGTTTCGGGCGCGGCGTTCCCCGACTCGAACCCACGCCACCGCACGTTGCCCTGCCCGAGGCTGCGAGTTCGAGGCGTCGCGGGATATTGCCTCGTCATCCTGATCGAATGCGAGGCCGGCCGGGGCGACATGATCGATTTGCCATGGCACAGCGACTGACTTTCGACCTGAGTGGCCGCACCGCGCTCGTGACCGGAGCGTCGAGTGGTCTCGGCCGGCACTTTGCGCGGATTCTCGCGGTGCACGGGGCGACGGTCGCGCTCGCGGCGAGACGCATCGAGCGGCTTGACGCTCTCGCCGACGAGATCCGCGCCGCCGGCGGCACTGCGTGCCCGGTTCGGATGGACGTCACCGATGCGGCCAGCGTCGCGGCCGGACTCGATGCCGCCCGGGATGCGCTCGGGGTGCCCGACATCCTGGTCAACAACTCGGGAATCGCACGGCCCGCCACCACTCTCGATGTGACGGAGGACGACTGGGCCGGAGTCGTCGGCACCAATCTCGAAGGGGCATGGCGGGTCGCGCAGGGCACGGCTCGGCGCATGGTCGACGCCGAACGACCGGGCACCATCATCAACGTGCTGTCGATTCTGGCCTTCGGCGTGGCGCGCGGACTGGGTTCGTACGCCGCGTCCAAGGCGGGGTTGCTGCAGCTCACCCGGACCATGGCGATGGAACTCGCCCGGCATCGGGTGCGTGTCAACGCGATCGCGCCCGGCTACGTGCTGACGGAGATGAATCGCGAGTTCTTCGCGAGCGACGCCGGGCGGGCGATGATCGAGCACATTCCCCAGCGGCGCATCGGTGACCCATCGGAGCTGGACGGAGCGCTGCTGCTTCTCGCGAGCGACGCATCGACCTACATGACCGGCTCGACCATCGTCATCGACGGCGGTCACCTCGCTTCCAGCCTTTGAGCCCTGTCGGAGGAGTGTCAGTGGATCGTCCGACCACCGCGCTCGCCCAAGTCGACATCGACGACAAGTACACCCGCAAGCATGGGCGCGTCTTCCTCACCGGCATCCAGGCGCTGGTGCGGCTCGTGCTCACGCAGCGCCGGCGAGACGCGGCGGCGGGACACGACACCGCGGGCTACATCAGCGGCTATCGCGGATCACCGCTGGGCGGGCTCGACCTGCAGCTCGAACGGGCGAAGGCACACCTGGAACCGCATCATGTGGTGTTCCAGCCCGGTGTGAACGAGGACGTCGCGGCGACCGCGTGCTGGGGGACGCAGCAGGCCGGGCTCGACGGCGAGGGCACCCATGACGGCGTGTTCTGCCTCTGGTACGGCAAGGGTCCCGGCGTCGACCGCTCCGGCGACGTGCTGCGGCATGCGAACCTCGCGGGGACGTCGAAGCTCGGTGGTGTGGTGGCGCTGCTCGGCGACGACCACACCTGCGAGTCGTCGACCACCGCGCACCACAGCGAATACGCGATGGTCGATGCTTCGATACCCGTGCTCAATCCGGCACGCCGCGGGGTAGTGGTGACCGACGAACCGGATTTCAGGCTGGAATTCCACCTCGCGCCGCCATTGCTCGCGCGGCGCGATTCGAACACCGGCGAACCTCGCAAGGGACGCTACGGCACGTGGATGATGCGGGTGTTCGCGGTGCTCTCGAGGCTCCGTGGGTTGCGTGGCACGCCACTCGATCCGTTCGGATACACGGCGGAACGCCGGCGGGAGCGACGCTTGATCGAACGCTACGAGCGGGTGATGTCGAGGTGCACCGGCGGTCTCGACCACGCCAATCACGCGATAGCGGTCGAGATCGCGTCCCTGCCGGATCGAATTCGCGGTTTCGGTCACGTGAAGGCGCGGAGCATCGAAGAGGCCGAGCGACGCGAAGCCGACCTGCTCGCGAGGTTCGCAGCCGTCGTCGATTCGCCGGGCGCGGCCTGATCGGGCCCGGCGGCAGCGGACCGAGGCGGCAAGAAGTCCGTCGGACTCTCGACGGGTTCGAGGGCTCGCCGCCTGGGTCCGAGTCCGATTGCGTCAGGGAAGGTGCGGTGACGGAGGGTGCAACGTCCTGCGTGGCCGCATCGGTGGACTGCGTATTGGGTGGCGGGCCCACCCTTGGTACGGTGGCGCCGACGGCAACGGCCCGCTTCGGGCGGCAAGGTGGGTGGGTCCGATGGAATCGAGCGGAATTCCCCAGATCGACATCGCGCCCATGCTCGCCGGAGATCCGGTGGGAAAGCGGCGGATTGCCGAACGGGTGCGCGACGCGCTGGAGACGATCGGCTTCTTCACCATCGTGGGCCATGGCGTCCCCGATGTCGTCGTCCGCGACGCGCGCGACGCCGCCTACGAGTTCTTCGCCCAGCCGTTGACCGAGAAGATGCGGATCCCGCGCCCCAGCAAGGTCGCGACCAGGGGCTACGACCCGCCGGCAAACCAGCGTCTGGCGGCCACACACGGCCACGATACTCCACCCGACCTGCAGGAATTGTTCGGCATGGGCGGATTCGACCTGCCGGACGATCCCTACTACACCGAAGGTTACGGCAAGGACTTCTTCTCGCCCAATCTGTGGCCGGAACGCCCAGCGCGGATGCGACCGGCCTTCGAGGCATATTACCTGGCACTGCGCGGCATCGGCGACGAGTTGATGCGGATCTTCGCCATTGCGCTGGGGATCGACGAGCACTGGTTCGATGACAAGATTGGACGTTCGATCAGCTATGTCCGCGTCAACAAGTACATGGCCCAGCCGCTCGCGCCGCTGCCCGGCCAGCTTCGGGCCGGTGCCCATACCGACTACGGAACGCTGACCATCCTCTACGGCGAGGACAGACCGGGAGGGTTGCAGGCCTTCTCTCCCGATGGCGAGTGGATCGACGTCCGGCCGCCGCCCGGTGCGTTCGTTGTCAACATCGGCGACATGATGGCGCGCTGGACGAACGATCGCTGGGTGTCGACGCTGCATCGGGTGGTCAATCCGCCGCGGAGCGAAGATCGGGCCGAACGGCTCTCGATCGCCTTCTTCCATCAGCCCGATCACGATGCCGAGATCCGCTGTATCGAGACCTGCCACGGCGCCGGCAATCCAATCAGGTATCCGCCGGTGACCTACGGCGACTACCTCTTCGAGAAGGTGCTCAGCAGCCGAATCGCCGAGCAGGCGACGTACTGAACGGCTCGCGGGGGACGGCTCTCGCCGTCGGCTTCACCCGAATCGCCGGGACCCCGCATTTCTCGTGTCTCCCGCCGGCGACGTCTCTCCGCCGGCGCCAATGAGCGACATGATTTCCGCTCCGAGCACGAGGTCATCCTCCAAGCCGAATTTCTGCTTCCGCAAGCGACCCCGCCTGTCGACCAGGATCAGGGTCGGGGTTCCCTGCATGCCGTAGCGGGCCATCGTTTGCGGTATCCCGCTGCGGTTGGAGGGCGAATCGATCCCGACGGGAAACGGGATCTTGTATTCGTGCAGAAACGCGGCCAGCGCTTCACGGGAACCCTGCGCACCATGGTGCTCGAATACCGTGTGCAGACCGATGACGGCGACGTCGTCGCGATCGAATGTCCGATGCACGCGCACCGCCTGAGGCAGACCGTGGGAGACGCATCCCGGGCACAGCATCTGGAACGCTTCGACAAGAACGACCTTGCCGCGAAGCGCTCCGAGCGAGACGGGTTGATCGGTGTTCAGCCAATCGCTGGTCTCCAATTCACACGCGGCTACGAAATTCATCTGCTCAAGTACAAGGCCTGTCGATCGGTGGGTTACGGAGACCCGCCAGAGACCGCCCAGCGGCGAGTCATCGCCATGTCGACACGGCGCTACAAGAGCTTCACCCGCGCGACAATCAGGCTCCCTTGGGCGATCAGCGCGCCGACAAGCCATTTCAGAAGGTCGGCCTTGACCGTTGCGAGATCGGTTTTGGTGGCGAGGTTGGTGTTGAGCAAGGCGACATGCTCCTCGGCCAGGGTCTCGGCCTGCTTCTCGGTGAAGCCGCTCTCGGTCAGGCGCTTCACGAAGCGATGGGTATCGAATGCGATGACCTCGGTTCTGATGATAGGAGCGGTTCGGGCGCTCGACAAGGACCACCGTGCCACCGGACTGCGCCGCCGTCGTTCGCGACAACGACGTTCGGCGTCACGCGGCGACAGGGCTGCGATGCCCGAAGTTCATGCCTTGTTCTTTGCCGCGAATGTGCGTATCTCGCCAATAAGGATCCACGTTGCTGAACCGGCACGTGGCGACGGAAGGCGATCGCTGCTCCGCGTGTGCATCGAGTCGTCGCGTCGAATTTGCTGCGCACGTGGGTGGCAGCCTGTGGCGATCAGCTTCGGTCCGACTTGGGATAAGATCGCTCGTGCAGACATTACGGGTGCCCGCTCTGTCGGGTCGCCCGCTGAATACAACAGCCACAAACCCGGCAAGGGGTAGCTCCCCGCGCTTGGCGAACAGGCGGGACTTCACTCATCCGTGATGTCTGCAACGGCCCGGCGCCACTTCGCCGAGCCTCAACCCTACTGTGTGCAGACAGGAGAACGACAATGAGAACCTCGAATCGACTCACCATTGCCATCTTGGCCGTTGTCTCCCTGGCAGCCTGCGAGACGCCCCCGATGACAGAGGACGAGAAGATGTCCGGCTCGTCCGCGACGTTGGAGAAGTCGGAGACGATGACGGGCACGGGTGCCGAGGAGTCCGAAGCAATGGCGAAAGCACCGACCGAGATGAGAATCACGACCGAGGAGCAATTTCGCGAACTGATCGTGGGCAAAACGCTCGTCATGAAGTACGGACACGGAATGTCCCATGCCGATGGAACACTGACCGGCATGTACAGGCTCAAGGGCAACAGGAAAGGAGAACTGACCGGGAATTGGGCGTGGGAAGGCGAGTACTACTGCCGCTCGGGGATGCTCGGTGAGGACGAGCTTCCCTGGGATTGCCTGGTCGTCATTGTGAAGGGCAAGAACGTCACCTTCATTCGCGGTGAGGGAACGGGGCAGAAGACGACGCACAAGATAGAGTCGGAATAGGTGAGCGCGATGAGATGACGCAGGGGGCCGTACGGCTCGCAGGCAGCCGCCCCTCGCATCGGCATCTTGAAATTTTCGACGCCCGGTCCGTGACGTCGGGGCGGGCGTCGATCACCGAACACGAGACGGGCTCGAGGTGATGGCCGGCACGAACGCGGTGGATCCACTCGGCGCAACTCATTCAAGCCCCTCCAGGCGGTACGCCTCGGCAAGCGGCCGTGCGTCGATCCAGTCCGCCAGAACGAAATCCCGCATGATGAACCGCCGCTCATGCAGGAACGACTTCATGACGGCAAGCGCTTCCATCAACTCGTCGCTGACGCGAGGCAGGAACTTTTCGGCGTAGTCCGATTCGAGGCAGGTTTCCATCTCGTCTCGCCCGACACTGCATTCGCGCGCGATCAGCGCTGTGGCTTCTGTCTTGTTCGATTCCACCCAGCGGGCCGCGCGAATCAGGGTCCGCAGGTAGCGCACCACCGCGGGGAAGTGGCCGTCGACGAGCCGGCGACTGGTGGTGAGCAGACGAGGCGTCGAGTTGTTGACGCGCTCCGCAACCGCATTTGCTTCCCTAAGGTCGTAGAGCAGACGAATCCGCCCGCCCGCATCGCGTTGGAGAAGGGCGGCTTCCGGCCCCTTGCCGAAAATCGCGTCGACCTCTCCGGCGAGCAGCGCTTCGAGCTGACGGCGATACTCGCAGCGTGCCGGGCGAGCGAGGTCGCTCCTTCCGACGTCTCTGCGCTCATGCGGGTCCCAGCCCTCCACGATGTCGACAAACTCGACGTCCTCGTCGCGCAGCCCGTGGACGGCAAGGGCGGAGTGCAGCCCTTTCAGTGCCGCAAACCGCCAGAAATTGAACACCAGCCGCGGCCACACCGGTAGCCCGAGACGCCGTCCCCGGAGGTCCGCCACGGTACGGGCAGGGTCATCGGCACGGACGAAGACACCGAGCAACTCCTCCATGAACGTGATGCCGAGCACGACCGAGTCGACACCGTTCGCGCGCGCCCAGACCGGCGGAGCGCCACCGCCCTCGCGAAAGTAGGTCGCGATCGCGTGGGTAAAGTGCACGTCCTTGCATTGCGGACCGAGCTCGCTCAGGTCGCGCACCTCGTAGCCCGAGTCCCGAAACGATTCCGCGAACATTTCGCGCTGAAAGGCGATTCCGGAAGCGGTGGGAACGGGGCACCGCGTGTAGTAGAGCGGAATCGGAGCTTGCACGATCAGGACGTCGACTTCGACGCTCGAGATGAGAGGCCGAGATGAAGAATAGACGGGTCGCGACTGCGAGTCACCACAAGAGCATGCGACCCGGGAATCCGGCACTGCCGTCAACTGCGAGATTCAGGTCTTCCTGCCGCGGCACGTGGGATGCTTCTTCGCGATTGAGACCCTGTGGTTGGGCGACGGGCGCGCCACCCCGGCGACCGAGCAGGTTCCCCGCGGGCTTGCCTTCATCGAGCAGGGGCAGCCTCCATGGCCCCGGGCGCCGGGGTTGCAGCGGGCGCAGCGGATTCGTGGCGTGCGGGACCGGGCGGCGGCGGTTCGATTCGGCGTCGCGGGTCGATACCCGGCCGGCCGGGACGTGCCGCACGAAGGAACCGCGCTTGCACCCGGTGCCCGACGGCGACATGCTCGGATTCTCGCCGCCGCCCGCGTACGTCGAGACGACAAACCTGTCCGACGGGAGGACACCATGGACCTGATACTCAGAAACGCGCAGATCGCCGGCCGGGAAGGCACGCCGCCGGTCGACATCGGAATCGAGGACGGGCGCATCGCTGCCATCGAGACGGGGCTCGCGGCGCAGGGCGAGGAGGTCGACGTCGCCGGACGCCTCGTTTCGCCGGGATTCATCGAGACCCACATTCACCTCGACAAGTCCTGCCTGCTCGACCGTTGCAAGTCTGTCGAGGGAACGCTGGATGAGGCCATCTCCGAGGTCGCGAAGGCCAAGCAGAACTTCGAAGCCGACGAGGTGCGCGAGCGGGCGGTGAGGACGATGGAGAAGAGCATCCTGCAGGGCACCACCCACATGCGGACCCACCTGGAGGTGGACCCGGTGGTCGGGCTTCGGAGCCTCGAGGGGATCCAGCCCCTCATCGAGGAGTACAGGTGGGCCATCGACCTCGAGATCTGCGTCTTCCCCCAGGAGGGCCTGCTCAACAACCCGGGCACCGACGAGCTCATGGTCGAGGGCCTGAAGCGAGGGTGCCAGGTGGTCGGCGGCGCGCCCTATACCGACAGCGACCCGCCGGGGCAGATCGACCGCCTCTTCGAGATGGCGCGCGAGTTCGACGTGGACGTGGACATGCACCTCGACTTTGGCAACACCCCCGAGGGCATGACCATCGAGCACGTGTGCAACCGCACCGAGGAGTACGGCTGGGGCGGGCGCGTCACCGTGGGCCACATGACCCAGCTCTCGGTCCTGGAGCCCGCGGAGTTCGAACGCATCACCCGGCGTCTCGCCGACGCCGGCGTGGCGGTGACGGTCCTCCCGTCCACCGACCTCTACCTGATGGGCCGGCACCAGGACCACAGTGTGCTGCGCGGCGTCGTACCCATCCACAAGATGCTGCGCCACGGGGTCAACTGCAATCTCTCGTCGAACAATGTACTCAACCCGTTCACGCCGTTCGGCGACTGCTCGCTCATCCGGATGGCGAACCTGTACGCCAACGTCTGCCAGGTCGGCCAGATCGACGACACCATCGAGTGCTTCGACATGGTGACCCGGCGATCGGCCGAGCTCCTGAACCTCGACGACTACGGCATCGAAGTCGGCAAGACGGCCGATCTCGTGGTGATCGACAACACCGATCGGCAGAGTGCGGTGGCGGAGCTGTCGCCGCCGCTGATGGGAATCAAGCGGGGACACGTGACGTTCCGGCGCGAGCCGGCCGAGCTCCGGTGGCCCGGACACTGACGGTGCCGGACCTGCCGTTCGACGACCCGGTCGGAGCCTTCTGCCGCCACAACCACGTGGCGCTGAAGGGTGCGCAGGGCGGCCCGCTCGCGGGACTCGCGTTCGGCGCCAAGGACGTCTTCCACATCGCGGGCACTCCGACCGGGTTCGGGCACCCGGCGTGGCTCGCCACCCACGAGCCGCCGCGCGACACCGCGACGGCTGTGCAACGCCTGCTCGACGCGGGTGCCGGCCTCGTCGGCAAGACACACACCGACGAGCTGGCGTACAGCCTCACCGGAGAGAACGTGCACTACGGCACTCCGGTCAACGCGCGTGCTCCCGATCGCATCCCCGGCGGCTCGTCCAACGGTTCGGCGGCGGCGGTCACCGCCGATCTGGTCGACTTCGCGATCGGCACCGACTGCGGGGGCTCGGTGCGCCTGCCCGCGAGCTATTGCGGCATCCTCGGCATGCGCCCGACGGTCGACCGCGTGCCGCTCGATGGCGTCATCCCCTTCGGCCCGCCCTTCGACGTGGCCGGCTGGTTCGCGCGCGACGCGGACGTGCTGGAGAAGGTCGGCCGCGTGCTCCTGGCCGACGATTCGGAGCCGGAGCCGCCGCGCCGGTTGCTCCGCGCCGCCGACGCTTTCGCGATGGTGGACGAGACGGTGGCCGGCGCACTGGATGGAGCAATCGAGAAAGTGGCGGCTCTCGTCGGTCCGGTCGAGGACGTCACCGTCGCGCCGGAAGGACTGGAGAGCTGGTTCGACACCTTCCGGATCCTTCAGGCCGCCTCCATCTGGGCCAACCACGGCGCCTGGATTCGGGAGACGAGACCGGACTTCGGTCCCGGGGTCAGGGAGCGCTTCGAGTGGGCCGAGGCCCTGGGCGGCGATGCGGTGGAGGCCGCGGGGCCGCGACTCGACGCGATCCGGGCGCGCATCGCGGAAGTGGTGGGGCCGGGGGACGTGCTGTGTCTTCCCACCTCGCCGCGCGTCGCGCCTCCGAAGAACACGCCGGTGGACGACATCGAGATCCGCTACCGCCACCAGGCCATGCACCTGCTGTGCATCGCGGGTCTCGGCGGGCTGCCCCAGATCAGCCTGCCGATGGCCGAGCTCGGAGGGCTGCCCCTCGGTTTGTCGCTGAACGGACCGCGGGGCGCCGACATGCGGCTTCTCGGGCTGGCGCGACGGTTGATGCCGGAGGGATCGGTGTAGCCCCAATCAGCTCCAGGGTTGTATGGCCAGTTGCACATGGCTAACATGGCCAACTTCCATTGTCGAGAAGTCGCATGATTCGGGCGACGATTTCCGAAGTGAAGGACGGCATGAGCGCCTATCTTCGCCGCGTCAAGTCCGGAGAATCGGTGCTGGTGTTGGAACGCAGGACGCCCATCGCGCGCATCGTTCCGGTGGGACTCGATTCCGCCGGCGGGGGAGAAGGGGACCGCGTGGACAGCGAAGCGAAGCTTGCGCGGCTGGAGCAGGCGGGCATCGTGGTGCGCCGCGGCGCGGGGAGCCCCCTCGATGTGCTGGGACCGCCCCTGCGCCCGGGGGCGGGCGTTCTCGAAGCCCTGCTCGAAGAGCGCTCCGACGAATCGCGTGACGACTACCGGTGAATTTCTGGGACACCTCCGCCCTCGTGGCCCTCGGCGTCGACGAGCAGCACCGGCAGACGGCGCTCCGCATTCTGGAGGCGAACGACCGGATGGCTGTCTGGTGGGGCGCGCCCGTGGAGTACGTCGCCGCGCTCTCGCGGCGCGAGCGTGACGGCAGCCTGGCAACGGAAGAGGTCTCCGAGCATCTCGTCCGCCTCCACGCGCTGTCGCACGTGTGGTACGAGGTGCAGCCGGGCCGGCGGGTCAGGGCGCTGGCGCAGCGTCTGCTTCGCGTGCATCCGCTCCGGGCGGCGGACAGCCTGCAGCTCGCGGCCGCGCTTGCCGTTGCCGAGGAGGATCCGTCGAGCGTCGGTTTCGTGTGTTTCGACGCACGGCTGAATCAGGCCGCGTCGCGCGAGGGGTTCGCGCTCCTCGCGTCGTAGGGACAGTGGTCGAAATAAAGCGGCGGCAGGTCCAACTCGACACCGCCAAGGGGTTTGAATAGCTCGTGGATCGCCGTCCCCAGGCCCTTCACCGGCATCGCCTCCCGCCCATCCGGGCCTGGGCGTCGGGAAAGTTCGAACCGTGATCGGCTCGGCCGGTGACCGTTGCGCACGGGCGCCGCGGCTGGAGCTTCCCGGATCGAGGTCCTAACCGTCGCTAATCAAGTGTCGGTACAGGCTTGCCGTCGCTTCGTCGAAGCAGGCGAACACCACCCGCCGCACCGAACTCACCGCAGCCGCCCGCACTTCGGAGACGGCGATTTCCGCGGCAGGCTTCGGCGGATAGCCGTAAACCCCCGTGCTGATGGCGGGAAAGGCCAGGCTTTCGAGCGCGTGTCCGTCCGCCAAGGCCATGCTGTTGCGGTAGCAAGCGGCCAGGAGTGCCGGCTCGCCTCGATCGCCGCCCTGCCAGATCGGCCCGACGGTGTGAATGACATGCCTGGCCGACAGCCGATAGCCTCCGGTGATCACCGCTTTCCCGGTGGGGCAGCCGCCGATGGTACGGCACTCCTCCAAGAGCTCGGGCCCCGCGGCGCGGTGGATGGCGCCATCGACCCCGCCGCCGCCGAGCAGGCGTTCGTTGGCGGCGTTGACGATGGCGTCCACCGCCAGCTTGGTGATGTCGCCGACCTGGACTTCGATGCGCATGGCCGCAACCTACGGCGAACCACGCCGGTTGGCAACCGCAGCGCTTGGCGGCGCTCAGTGGGAACACAGCGACCCACAATCAGGCGACGCCGAGACCCGATAGCCGTGATCGCCTGTCAGCTTGCGCAGGTGATCCGCACCCGGCTGCGTCAAGCCGGGGAGAACGCGAGCTGGACGACGCTACGCCGTATCCTCGAAGGCCAGCAGCGAGTGACCGCCAGCTTCCGACGCACCGACGGGCGCACCCTGCACGTGCGCAAGGCGACTCGTGCCGAGCCGCCCCAGCAGGCGATCTACGACGCGCTGGGGATCGACTCCGCTCCGGGAGGGATCCGCAAGACGGTCGTGTAACCGGTCCTCGCGCACTCGGTTGTAGTGCCACTCCCCGTCTTCGTGCGCCACAAGTCGATGATGTGCAATGAAATTATCCGAGGGGTGGTAAAGATGGGTTGACAATCGAATTATTTGCCAACATATTCGTTGCCAACGAATTTGATGGGAATTACGGTGATGCTCAGGAAGGCCGGGGCAAATTGGGTGGATGGAGACCGCTTCCATGACCGCGAGTTTGATCTGGAGGCGCTCATGGAACGGGTTCGTGACGGAACCCACACACTGCTCACGGCTCAGCGGCGCATGGGCAAGACAAGTCTGGTTCGTGAACTCTTGCGCGGTCTGGTGACGGATGGTGAGTTCGAGCCGATTTTTGTCGATCTCGAGGCCGCCAACACGTCCGAGGATGCGGTTGCCGAAATCGCGGTCCAGTCCCGGTGCGCACACGTCGCTTGGGATCGCATCAAGTCCGGATTCGTCAATGTGCTGCGGGAACTCGGTGAACGCGTCGACAGCGTGAGCCTGTCGGACGTTCAAGTGAAGCTCCGCGCGGGGATCGACAGCGGAAACTGGCGCCAGAAGGGCGACGAGGTATTCACCGCCCTGGCCGGACACGACCGGCGGGTCGTGCTCGCAATCGACGAACTCCCGATTCTCGTCAACCGTTTACTCAAGGGACACGACTACCGCATCACCCCGGAGAGAAGACAGGCTGCGGATGAATTCATGAGCTGGCTGCGCAAGAATGGCCAGGCGCACCGGGACCGCGTTACCTTGCTCCTCTCCGGAAGCGTCGGCTTGGGACCGATCCTTCGGCAAGCTGAACTCACTGCCCACGCGAACATCTATTCCCACTACGATCTCAAGCCGTGGGACAACGCCACGGCCTCAAATTGCCTCGCCGAGCTGTCGGAGACCTATTCGCTCGAACTTCCTCCCGAGGTACGGCAAGACATGTGTCGGCGCCTGCGTTGGATGGTTCCACACCATGTCCAACAGTTCTTCGACTGTCTTCACGAACACCTGCGCCGAGAACGAAGGAATCAGGCATCCCTGCACGACGTGGATGTCGTGTATTCCGTCGACATGCTCGGGTCGCGCGGCCAGGTCGGCCTGGATCACTACGAAGGACGCCTGAAGACGGTGCTCGGCACCGATCTCTACAGAATTGCGCTCGATCTGCTGAGCGAGGCGGCCGCGCCCGAGGATCGATTGGATGACGATACCCTGACTCTGTATCGCGAGCATTATCCTGTCGCGAACGATTCCGACCGCCATCCGATTGAAACCGTTCTTCACGTCCTCGAACACGACGGATACCTCGAGTGCTGCACCGGGGAATACCGCTTTCTGTCCGGTCTTCTGGAGGACTGGTGGTGGCTGCGGCACGGTGGCAGCTTTGTTCCCATCCGCCGGCGCAGGGGATGACAGCAGACCGGGACGACGAACGTGGCCGCCAGAAAATACAACCCGGGCTTTCTCTCCGATGAGGAAATCGTAGCGTCCTTCTGTGTGCGTACGTCCGAATTCGAATCCATCGTCGAGATGCTGCGAGATTGCCGGGAAAGCTCGAACCCGCATCAAATCGTCATCGGCCCTCGCGGGAGCGGAAAGACAAACCTCCTGCTTCGCATAGCGGCCGAGATACGTCGAGACGCTTCGTTGTCATCGCATTTCTTTCCCGTCGTGTTCGCGGAAGAAAGCTACGAGGTCTCCACTGCGGGCGAATTCTGGCTGGAATGCCTGTCCTGCCTGGCGGTGCAGGCTCCGGGCATGGAAAGTGGCCCCGATCTCGGCCGCAGCTACGAGGAACTCCGGGTCATTTCCGACGACCGGACGCTCGGAGAGCGCTGCCTTGGCGCGGCTCTGGATTTCTCGGATCGCGAGACCAAACGCCTCGCCCTGATCGTCGAGAATCTGAACACTCTGTTTCGCGACATGACCGATCCGGACGCCGGGTGGAGGCTGCGCAAGGTTCTCCAGACCGAGCCGCGCATCATCCTGCTCGGGAGCGCAACGTGCCGATTCGACCAGATCGACCACCCGGACCAAGCCTTGTACGACCTGTTCCGCGTCACTTCGTTGCGGCCTCTCGGGACGGACGAATGCGCCACCCTGTGGCGGACCGTATCGGGACGGGAAGTCCGGCAGGAAACAATCCGGTCGTTGCGCATCCTCACGGGCGGCAACCCCCGACTGGTCATGATCGTTGCCCGATTCGGAGCAAGCCTGTCCTTTCGTGCGCTCATGTCCGAGCTACTCGATCTGGTCGACGATCATACGGAATACTTCCGGAGCCATCTCGAAATGCTGCCGGCGCAGGAACGACGAGTTTACCTGGCGCTTGCGGACCTGTGGAAGCCGGCGACCGCAAGGGAAATCGCGGATCGGGCCCGCCTCGAGACCAGCAAGTGCAGCGCACAGCTTACCCGTCTTTCCGAACGGGCCATTGTCGAGGTGACCGGTGGAACCGCGCGGCGCAAGCAGTACTACCTCACCGAACGCATGTACAACATCTACTACCTGCTGCGTCGCCCGCGCGGGCCGCACCGCATGGTCGAATCCCTCGTCCGCTTCATGGAGTCCTTCTATTCGCCTTTGGAGATGCGAGACATCGGATGCAGTATCGCTCGCGAGTCGCAGCACGTTGAGCGATCCCTCGTTGACAGAGCGGATTTCGAACTGAGTTGCGGAAGGAACAAGTCAGCGAGCGAAATGGCCGGACTGGCGCTAGACCGCTGTCTCCCGGATTCGGTAGAGAGCCGATTGCGCGCTTACATTATTCGGGCGAAAGCGCAACTCGCTGATGGAGACACCGAGGGATCCGAGCCGGACATCACGAGCGCGCTGACGGTATTGGCAAAGGTCGAGACGGTCCCCAGGGAACACCTGCGTGCCCTTATCGAATTCAGCGTTCAACTTGGCCCCCGGCGTCTACGGGAACTCGTCGAAGCGTCGCCCTCGGCACCCCTTCTGCTGTCCCTTACGACAGCATTGGCACAGGAGGAGGGGCTTCAGCCTCGGGTCGCACGCGAGGTGGAAGAGGTCGCCGCCGACATCCGCAAGGAACTGAAGACGATAAGGGAAGGCAAAGCGCTCCAGACCGCCTCTGACGGGGACGCGAACCAGACGGTAAACACGGCGAGAACCAGCGGAATCGTCATTCGAGACAAGCTGCACAGGGCACTGCCGATACGACACGGACCGATACGATTGGCAGTCGTGGGCACGGCAAAAGAGAAGTCCAATTCCTGGAAGATATGGATGGAGAATGACGGAGAAGTATGTTTCGCAATTCGAGAGCCGAATCCCGGATTCAAGGTGGGCTTGCACAAGTCCGGAAAGCAACACATCAAGATGGCAAGCGAGTATTGGGGACGGTGGCGCGAGCCGGACATCTATGCCGGTCCGATGGTGGGGACTTCGGCCAAGCTGTTATTTCCAACATGGGGCATGCGTGAAGATGACAAGTTGAGCGCGCAGGAGCGAGAAGACTGGAAGGGAAACGAGATGGAAATTGATGCACCCGTTGAAGGGAAGTTGCTTGCAGTCAGCGTTGTCGTCAGAGCGGAGGGTCAGGTATCGAAGCAGGAAGGAGGAGGGAGCGAGACGCTTGCCCGGTGGCGTCGGCCCGACGGAAAGGAAGCGCACCTGATCGTCAGCGAAGAGGCAGAGAGAAATTTCAGGGATATAGTACTTAAGGCATTGGCCAACGAGGATTTCTTGCAGGCGCTGCGTGAAGCCGCCGAAAGTGGAGGCGATGTCTTGGACGGCAAGACGGCGCTGACCGCGACATTGGCGGGACCCGCAAATGAAGGCGGCAACTACTTCCTTTGCGTCTCGACCACAATTGGAACGAGGGAGGGGGAGCGAGGGAAGGAATATGTCCCGATGGTGGCCGGTCTGTCTTCATCCCCTGCGTGAACATGTCCGAGGACAATTTCCGCGAGTCCTTGACAAGCCAGCAGCGCAATCTGCTGCTGGCCCAACCGGTCGCGCGGCTGTCTCTCGATCGACGTGTCATATTCAAGGACGATCCGGCGATCGCTGACCGTCTGGATGTCCAGTATCTCGCGTTGAGTGCGATCGATTTCGTCATGGAACGTTCCGCGGTCGAGTCGGGAGCGTCGCCCGCCGAGATCGTCGCGCATGTCGCCGCCGAGGCGACGCGGGTGAAGCCGAGTCTGACGGACGAGCAGAGCCGCAAGGTAGGACAGGTAGTCCTCGACCATCTCGCCAACGCTCGGGACGGGCACAAGGCGTTCCGCGTCGAGTACTACGATGCTGATCGCGGCGGCTACTCGTTTCACGACTTCCGGCTGTTGGCCCTCTCCGTAGCCCCCGACGGATCGGCCAGGTTCAAGCTGGCCCGCGGCGCGCAGATCCTGACTCTCGCAATGCTCGATGTGGCGCCCGAGTTCGCGCAGGAAGCCGAGGCCATCATGATCCGAAAGGCGGTCGAGCGCGGCCGCTTCAAGGATGCACGGACCCTCGCTCAGCGGGCACGCATGCGCTCGATTCACTATCAGCAGTTCATAGAGGACCGGCTGTTTCAGGTCCGGCGTGCCGCCGACCGCGTTGTCTGGAGCGAGGAGGTGCTGCCCGAGCTCGACGAGGCCCGCACGCATCTGAGCGAACGGCGAAAGCACGAAGTCGCAATCATCGAATCGATTCGGGAGCATATCGCTCATGCACGCGGCGACACGCGTGCTCACCTCGTCGATCTCAAGAACACGATCGACGAATGCCGCCAACGCCATGCAGCCCTGTTCGAACGTGTCATGACGGCGTCGGAGGAGTTTCGTCAAATTCAGGTGAACGCGTTTCGGGCGCGCCGTGCGCAGAATGTGCCCGATCTCGAGGACCGAGTTCTCGTTCCGCTGCTCGGCTCGCCGATGAGAGTGGTCTCCGGCATGAGCGACGAGGTCCGGATCGTCTTCTCGGCCCCAACGCCGCCGCGGCTGTTCGATCTGGCATTGCTGTTCGAGAGCGTGACCCAGCCCCGATTCCGCCGCGACCCCGCCGGTGAGCACAATGAGCATGAACTCGTGGCGCTCGAACGCGTGCCGCCCGAATTCGACACCGACGAAATTGGAGAAGCCGAGGAGTGGCTGGTCCGGGAGATCTCGACGCGCACGCGCCTGGACATGGCATCGGCCATCAGCGCTGCGGAACAGCAGGGCCTGACTGATTCCACCCTGCGCTGCGTGCTGTTCCTGATGCTGCGGTCGTGGTGTCCTCAGGACGATCCGCTGGGTGTCATCGCTTCGATCGACGGGACGATCGCGCACAAGCGCGCCGCCGGTGACAATCTTGTGCTCGCCAGGGATGGAGAGCGATGGCGAATCTGACGCACCTGAGCGAGGCCCAGAAAGCCGTTCTTCTCCTCAACAAGGGCCTGTCGCCGCGAGCCTCCGCGCTGCGCGGCGACGGCGACTATCGGCAACTGCTGGCGCACTGGCGGGCCGATCCCGAGTTCCGCGAGCTCGTGCACGACCTCGCACCGATGCTCGGTCTCAGAGTCATCGAGGTCCTCGAGCACGCGATCGTTCTGGCGCCGTTCGGCCCGGACAGCGTGTTCGCCGCGACGCTTACGCACCTTCGCCCGGGTATCGGCGAGATGTCGCGCGGTGCGCTCGCTCTCGTTCATGTCGCGGTCGCGGCGACGTTCTTTCCGACCGCTGTCGCCCTGACCGGGGCGCAGGATGACTTTGCAGAGGTCTCGGCTACGCCGGCGAGGGTCGCAGCGGTACTCCGCGAGCACTGCGGGCGTCTGGAGGCCGAAGCGGGGGACGACCCCGATCTGGCGGAAGCGGGGCTGGCAGAGGCCTGGCGCGAGCTCGCCCGCCTGCCGGACACCAGACCTGATGGCAGCCAGCGTGCGGCACTGAGCTCGCTCGCAGGCATGGTCAAGCTCGTTCTCAACCAGCTTCACGAGCACGGGATGGTGCAGATCCTCGATACTGCGGAGGGCGAGACCTACATCCCTACACCACGCTACAGGCTGCAGGTACGCGAGCTCGCCGCCAATGAGCTGTTCGAACGTTGCGTCTCCGTCTTGCCCGGCTTCCTCGACCACGGGAGAGGATGAGTGCGGTACATCACGCGCATCCATCTCTCCGACTGCGGCTGGCACGAGGCGTACTACCCCGGGACCACGATCGAGCTTGCCGATCCCCGGACCGAAAAGCCGAGGCACACGGTGCTCAGCCTGGAAAACACGGGCGGCAAGACATCCTTTCTGGCCCTCGTGCTGAGCTGCTTCGACCCCAGCGAGCGGCGGTTCCTGAAGACCCTGATTCGCCCCAATCAGAGGTTCGGCGATTACTTCGGCGACGTACCTGCGTTCATCCTCGTGGAATGGGACCTTTCCGGCGGTCAGACGAGTCTTCTGGACGCGCAACGACTGGTGACCGGGCAACTGGTGGTTCCGCGAGGGGAGGGACGACAGCGGGAATTCGACCGGCATTTCTTCGCGTTTCGAAGCGCGCCGGGTCTCGCACTCGACGATGTCCCGGCCCCCGGCCTCCCGGGATTCGAGACGCATGGCCGGCTCAACGGGCATCAGGATGTACAGCGCTGGCTCTACGCGATGCGTTCGAACCATCCCGGCAACTTTCAGAGCTTCGTCAAGCAGTCGGATTGGAAGCGGAAGCTGGACGAGGAGAAGATCGACACCGAGCTGCTCGCCGCCCAGGTCGAGTTCAACCGAAGCGAGGGCGGCATCGAGGACTTCCTGAGCTTCCGCAGCGAGTCCCAGTTCGTGCGGGAGTTTCTCGCGATGACCGTGCCGGAGGCGGAGGCCGGCCCGGTACGGAAGGTGCTCGCCGAACACGTCGGCAGGCTCGCGGACCTGCCCCGTCTGGAACGGCGCCGGGACGCGATGCACAAGCTGCAGGAACGATTCGCGCCGTTCGTCGAAATTGCCGGTGAAGCTCAGGCGGCTCAAGAGGAGGTCTCACGCCGGGCCGGTCATGCCTCCGGCCTGAAGGCGGCACTGGAGGAGCACGGTGCACAGGCCTCGCAGCGGGCCGCGGCACTTTCCGAAAGAGCCGGTACGCACGAGGCCGCTGCAAATCGAGCCGAGACTGTGTGCAGGAAGGCGCGAGTCGAGCTTGCTTCCGCGATGGTCGAGATGGCACGTGGCCGGCACGAAACCGCCAGGGCATTGGCCGTGACCCGCGAGGAAGAGCTGGCGCTGGCCAAGTCGCGAGCACGTTTTCTCCAGGCTGCGGTGTCGATGGGCGCGATCCTCCACGCCCGCGCACGAAGCAAGTCGCTCCAAGAGGCGATCGATGCGGAGAATGCCGACCTCCAGCCACGTCGCGACGCGCTGAGGCGCATGGGTGCGGATCTCGTAGCGACACTCGACCAACGCGCCGCAGCGATGCGCGAACGACGACGGTCCCTGACCGCCGACGCTGCGGCGTCGAGCGAGGCGGCATGCGAGGCCGAAGAGCGTCGAGCAGCCAATGTCGAAAGTGCCCAGGTCGAGCGGCGGAAGATTACCGGTATCGAAGTGAACTTCGGCCACGCGCGCGATTTCCGTGCGCGGCTGAAGGAAGACGGGGTCCTCGAATCCGGAGAGAGCGCCGAGGCGGCATCGCACCGTCATGCGGACATCGAACGGGGGGCCAGAGACGAGGCGCTCGATCTACGCCGCCAAGCCGATGAGAAGGACGAGGCAACCAGGGCGCACCGGGATCGCCAAGGCGATCTCAAGGCCGAGGGATCCGGTATTGCGAGCGAGATCGAATCCTTGCAGGAGACCCTTCGGGAAGGAGACGAGAAACGTCGCTCCTTGGCCCATGATTCGACCATCCTCGAGCTGACCGGGGAGAGCGAGATCGATCCCGAATCGAACTTGGTCGATCGGGTGCTTGCGGACGCGAGGGACAAGGGTGCCGCTGCGCTACGCGACAACGAGCGGCGCCAAGAGCTGCTCGAAGCCGATCGCGAGTCTCTCGAAGCCACCGGACTCGCCTCGATCGACAAGAACGTACGCGCCGTCGCCGAACGCCTCCGTACCTCCGGCATCCCGGACGCCCAATCCTATGCTGGCTACCTTTGCGAGATCGTGCGGTCGCCCGACGAGGTGCGCCGATTCGCCGAGCTCGACCCGGCCCGCTTCGCCGGCGTTGCCGTCCCAAATCGGAAGGCGCTGGACGAGGCGCGCCGGCTACTTCAGTCCGCTCCGCCCCTGAGCCGGGCGGTGACCGTCGCGATTGCCGGTGATGTACCCGGAGAGATACCGGGAGATCGGTTCGTCCTGCCGGTTGACGAGCCGGCCGCCTACGACCGCGAGGCCGCACAGGAGTTGCGACGGCGAATCGAGGACGATCTCGCCCGAATCGAGGAGTCGATCGACGCAGCACGGAGGCGATTGGAAAGGCTGGATTCCACGCTTCGTAGCTTGGGCGCTTGGCGCGATCAGTTCGGTGATGGTCGGCTCGATGCGGTGCGGCAGTCCATGGAGGAGAAGGAGTCGCGCAACGAGGAGATCCGCGCGGAGCTCGGCGCTCTGTCGAAGCGGATCGAATCCGACGAGTGCGATGCCAGGCACCGCCGTAGTCGGGCCAACCATTGTGGTGATCAGGCCCACGCGAGCGCCAACCGTGCCCGTCGCGCCGGCGAACACCACGCGCGGTGGGAGTCGCGCGTGGGGAATTGGCAATTGGAGCGTCTTCGCCACGAACAGGCGGCGCAGGCCGCCGAGGCGGGCGCAAGGGACTGGCAGACGAAGCGGGACGCACTGGCCGACAAGGCCCGCAAATGCGAAAGCGATGCAGAGGACGCCGCGCGCCGGGCCGCAGGGTTGGAACGCGAGGCCGGCGAGGTCGAGTACACGGCACCGGGCGGACAGGTTTCCGAAAATCTCGACGCCTTGCGCCGCAACTACAAGCTGCACCTGGAGACGCTGAAGAACCTGGAGCAGAAGCGGGTCGACTATCTGCGCGGTCGGCAACAGGAGATTCAACAGGCCCTGGACACGAAGGAAGACGATTTCGAACAGGCGTTCGGTGACCTCGATCGCACGGAGGTCGAAGCCGAAGCGGTACGTGACGGCGTCCGGGAAGCTGCCGCCACCGCTGACGCGGACCTCGAAACCGTACGGGCGAATGCGTCGGCCGCTCGCGCCGCCGCGGACGGTGCGGAGAAGGAGTACCAATCAGAGACGAAGAGGTGCGCGGCGGAGATCGAGCCGGATGCCGTGATCGATCTCCGTAACCGCGAACCCGAGGACCTTGCCGGTGTTGCGGCGCAGGCAGAGGAGACCATCATCCGGCAACGCGCTCTCGGCGCACGAGAGGCAGAGGCGGCGGAGCGGACGCGCCGGGAAGTGACACGCAACGAACGCACCGCGACGGAGTACATGAACTGGGCCACTACGCTGGATGGTGTGCTGCACGGCGAGTCCGTCTCACCGAAACGAATCGAGCTCCCACGTCACCAAGAGGTAGCGGCCCTCGTCAGCGACACCGTCTTCGGTCTCGGCCAAGCGCGCACCGCGTCGAGCGAAGCGGAAAAGCGCGTCTACAAGAGCTACGACGAGATCCGCAGATTCATGAACTCTCCCACCTTCAGCCGTCTCGAAGGTGAGCGCGAAGTTGCAGCGCACCTGAGCTCGAACGATCCTCTGGCCGCCGCGGCCCACGCACCCGGAACGGCGGGGCTGATCGACGATCGCCTGAAGAGCATCGAGCACGATCTGTCACGACTCGACGACGATCTCCAGGCGTGCATCGATGAGTTGGACCATCTCTTGCGTGCAGCCCTGCACATCGTGCGGCGCATGGTCCGTGACGGACGGATTCCCGACCACGTGCCGCGATTCGGCGGCCAGCCGGTGTTCCGCATCGGCGCCGACCTCTCCCGAATCGCAGCCGCGAACCGCAGGGAGATTCTGCGCAGCTACATCACCGATCTGGTGGAGGACGACCGGGTACCGGAAAGGGGCCAGGACATCGCCGCGGAGATGGTGGAACGCATGACGGCGGCGCTGGGAAGGAGCAAGCTCGACATCCGGCTCCTCAAGCCGAAAGGCGAGGGAGACACCGAGCACATGCCGATCGAGCGCGTGACCGTTTCCGGCGGAGAGCTCCTTACCGCCGCGATGATGATCTACCTCGTGATCGCGAGGCTGCGTGCGGACGCGATGCACGAAGGCACGGGAGAAGCCGGCGTGCTCATCCTGGACAACCCTCTGGGCAAGGCCAACAAGGCGCTGCTGTTGAAGACGCAGATCGGACTCGCGGACGCGATGGGAATCCAGCTCTTCTACGCGACCGGCGTTCAGGACACGAGCGCGCTCGCCGCGTTCGAGAACATCGTGAGGCTGCGCCGCAACAGACAATCCAGCGCCACGCGCCGCATCCATGTGGAGATCGAAGCGATGCACGCGCACATAGACAGGAACACGGGCGGCGAAGCGTCGGCGGCCGGGGCTACCGCGGCCGCTGCCGACTAGGATGCCTACCTTCGAGGGAGCGCTCCGCGCCCTCGGCAAGCGGCGCATTCGCTTGTCCGAGCTCCGCGACGCATATCTTCGCGCCTACCCGGACGCCCTCGATGCGCCGGATCTTCGCCGGCGTCTCCTCGACGCGCTGCGCAGGCTGGAGCGCGACGAGTTGGCCGACCTCCCGGCACCAGGTCGGGGGTGGGACAGATCCGGCTCCCCCGCCCTTCCTCGAACCGCGAGCCTCCGCAACGTGGTGCGCTCCCAACGCTCCGCGAAGGCGCACGCCTGGCTGCCGGCCCTTGCGTTTGCGGCCGACGAGCGGCATCCCGTCCGCCGGGCGGACCTGCAGGCCATCAATGCGTTCCTGGTGTCTGCGCGCGACAGGATCCTCTCCCCGGTGCCGACGCGGGAGCGCTCGCTGCAAATCTTCGGGAACGAGAAGCGGCTCGACGATATCCGCAGGGGTGAACCGACCCTGTTCGAAGGACGCATCTCGCTCGACGATCTCCACTGCTATCCGGTCGCGCCACCGCTGCCATGGGAAACGCCCGACAGCACTTCGGCCGGGCGGCCCATACTCGTGCTGGAGAACTATCATTCCTATGACAGCTTCCGGCGTTGGAACCGAGACGCGGTGCTGTACGCCGCGGTCGCTTACGGTGGCGGCAATGCGTTCAGGCAGGGAGCCGGTAATCTCGATGAACTGATCGTTCGCACCGCCGCCGATGGCGCGCTCTATGTGGGAGACCTTGACCCTCCCGGAATTGACATACTGCTTGGTGTCAACCATCGCCGGAGGGCAGAGGGACGGAACCTGGTGCAACCCCATCGCGGCCTCTATGGATGGTTGTTGGCGCATGGCTGTCGACGCCCGCTGGAAAAGGCGCCCAGGGACGGTTTGGCCACCCGTCTCGGTGAAGTGTTTCCCGCCGGCATCGCCGACGCGCTGGGCGAACTCTGGGCTGAAGAACTACGTATCCCTCAGGAGAGCTTTGGCCTTGAACAGCTTCGTGGCGACGAGGCGGCGATAGCCAGCCCGGAAGCTGCCTGAGCCGCCGTCGGTGCGACTGGTAGTTCTGCGGTATGGCCCCCAGCGGTCCGGCAGATCTCGTTGTCGCCCGGCGATGTCGTCACGGAATCGGTTGTCACGATCGATGCGCGGCAAATCCCCGAGCCATCGAGCGCCGATGAGCGCTTACCTCGACCCCAGATAGGCGCCGAGCACTCTGGGATCGTCGAGCAGGTCGGCGGATGCCCCCTCGCCGACGATGCGCCCGTGCTCCAGCACATAGGCACGGTCCGAGACCCGGAGCGCCTGGCGGGCCATCTGCTCCACCATCAGGATGGTGGTGCCGGCGGCGCGCAGGCGCTCGACCACCTCGAAGGTCCGGCTCACGAGCTGCGGGGCGAGGCCCAGCGAAGGCTCGTCCATGAGCAGGAGCCTCGGACGGGACATCAGACCGCGGGCGATGGCGAGCATCTGCTGCTCCCCGCCCGACAGCGTCCCGGCCCTCTGGCTCCGGCGCTCTTCGAGTCGGGGAAAGAGCGCGAAGCAGTGCGCGAAATCGTCCTCGCGCGCGCCGCCCGGGCGGCTGTAGGCGCCGAGCATCAGGTTCTCCTCCACGCTCATCCGGCCGAACACCTGACGCCCCTCGGGCACGAGCGAGATGCCGCGGCCGACCAGGTCCTGGGCCTCGATCTCCGTGATGTCCTGGTCCTCGAACGTGATGACGCCGCTCCGCGCGGCCAGCAGCCCCGCGACGGTTTTCATCAACGTGGTCTTGCCGGCGCCGTTGGAGCCGATGACCGAGACGACCTCGCCCTCGTCGACGTGGATCGACACCCCTTCGAGCGCCCGGACCGCGCCGTATCCGACTTGGATATCCCGCACCGAGAGCAGCTCAGTCGTCATGAGCCAGATACGCCTCCACCACCTTGTGGTCGGCCCGCACGGCATCGGGTCGGCCCTCCACCGCCCGGACGACCGCGCCGTATCCGACGTGGACCTCCCGCACCGACGGCAGCTCAGTCGTCATGGCCGAGGTAGGCCTCCACCACCTTCGGGTCGGCCCGCACGGCATCGGGCCGGCCCTCCGCGATCTTGCGTCCGTAGTCGAGCACGGTCACACGGTCGGATATCTCCATCACGAGATCCATGTGATGCTCGATGAGGAGCACCGTCACCCCCAGTTCCCGGATCCGCACGATCAGCCGATCGAGCGCCTCGATCTCGCTCGCGCTCAGACCCGCCGCGGGCTCGTCGAGCAGCAGCAGCGCGGGCCGGGTCACCAGCGCGCGGGCGATCTCCACCAGGCGCTGATGGCCGAAGGCGAGACTGCCGGCGCTCTCGAGCGGGTCGCCGGAATATCCGACGATCTCGAGCGCGGCCAGGGCCTCGGCTTCTGCTCGGCTCTCGCCGGCGCGCGTGCGGGGCGTAGAGAACAGCGCCGGCGCCAACCCGTAGTCCATGTGCTGATGCAGGCCGACCATGACGTTGGCGAGGACCGTGAGCTGGGGGAAGAGCCGGGTCGCCTGGAAGGTGCGCGCGACCCCCAGCGCCGCCATCCGGTGTGCCGACCAGCCCGTGACCCGCTCGCCCGCGAACCGCGCTTCGCCCGAATCCGGCCGGTAGAAGCCCGACAGCACGTTGACCAGCGTCGTCTTGCCCGCACCGTTGGGGCCGATAAGGCTGTGGATGGTGCCCGGTCTGATCTCCATCGTCAGGTCGTCGAGGGCGACGAGGCCGCCGAACGCCTTGCCCACTCCCGCGATTTCCACGAGCGCTCCGCCGCCGTCCGGCATCCGGCGCCCCGCGATCGATGCCTTCAATCCCTCGACGTCCGGCGCGGGCAGGCGGTGCACGTCGCGTGTCCGCTCCCTGCGGCGACCCTCGAAGAAGCCGGCAATGCCCTGCGGCATGAAGTAGAGGCAGGCCAGCATGACCGCCCCGTAGATCACGAGGCGCACCTGGGTGAAGCCGGCGATGAGCTCGGGAATGACGAGGAGCCCCGCGGTTCCGATGAGCGGCCCCCATACCGTGCCCAGGCCCCCCAGGATGACGAACAGCAGCATCAGGATGGAGAGGTCGAAGGCGAAGATGTTGGGGGCGATGTAGGCGTTCTGAGCCGCGAACAGCGCGCCGCCGAGCCCTGCGTGTGCCGCGCTCAGGGTGAATGCCATCGTCTCCATGCGGTAGCGCGAGACTCCGAGCGACTCCGCCGCCACCCAGCTCTCGCGCACCGCGAGCAGGCCCCGGCCCCAGCGCGAGCGTTGCAGGTTGCTGGCGAGCCACAGGCACCCTCCGGCCAGCGCCGCGATCAGGTAGAGCCGCCAGGGCGCGGAGAACGTGAAGTCGCCGATGGCCGGATAGGGGATACTGGAGACGCCCATGAATCCGCCCGTGAACTCGTCCTGATCGAGTGCCACCTGCTCGACGATGATGCCGAAGGCGATGGTGACCATGGCCAGGTAGATGCCGCGCGCCCGGAGCGCCGCGAGCGCCAGCACCGAACCCACCGCGCCGGTCACCACGATGGCGGCGGTGGCCGACAGCCAGAACGAGACCTCGAGGCGGGTGCCGAGCAACGCGCTCGTGTAGGCGCCGACGGCGAACAGGCCGGCGTGGCCGAGGCTCACCAGTCCCGTCATCCCGACGAGAATGTTCATCCCCACCGCGACGATGGTGAATACGCCGATTAGCGATGCGATGTGGATGAAGTAGTTGTTGGTGAGCCAGGGGAAGACGGCAAGCGCCGCGATTGCCACGGCCCAGATCGCCACGGAAAGCACGCCGGTCCGCATCTTCCTGCCCCGGCCGCGCCTTCAACCCCCCCGAACGCGGGGGGAGTGCGCGGCGATGCCGGCAGCGCGGCGTCCGCCGCCGAAGGCCGGCGAGTGCAAGGGCGGCCTATACCTTCTCATCTTCGCGCGTGCCGAGCAGTCCGAACGGGCGGACGAGCAGGATCACGATGACGATCGCGAAGACCCCGACATCCCGCAGCCCCGGCGAGATGTAGAGCGCGATGTACTGCTCCGCGACCCCGAGCAGGAGCCCGGCGATCAGCGTTCCGGTGATGCTGTCGAGACCTCCGACAATGGCGATGGCGAACGCCTTGAGCCCCAGGCCTGCCCCCGCCGCGGCGAGCGCCCCGGTGAGCGGCGCCACGAGGACCCCGGCGACGCCGGCCATCAGCCCTGCCAATCCGTAGGCGAAGCCGATCATGCGCTTCGAGTCGATACCCATCAGGCGGGCCGCCTCCGGGTTCTCCGCCGTCGCCCTGAGAGCGCGGCCCATGCGGGTGAAGCGGTACAGGAGCGCAAGCCCCACCAGCATGAGCGCGGTGACCGCCGGAATCACCGCCTCCTGGGGGTAGATGCCGGCGCCGAACACGTCGATGCGCTCCTCGCCGAGGGGCGACGGGACGAACAGCGCCGTCGACCCCCACCACCACAGCGCCGCGTTCTCCAGCATGATGCCGATGGCCAGCGTGCTCATGATGAAGCCGAGCGACAGCGAGTGGCCGAGCATCGGACGGATGCCGACCCGCTCGAGCGCGACGCCGAGAATGCCGAGCAGCACGCCGGTCCCGATGATGGTGACCAGCAGCGGCATCTGCCACTCCACCAGCAGCGTGAACGCGAGCAACGAGCCCACCGCCACCCACTGGCCATGGGCGAAGTTCACCGTCCGGTTGACGATGAAGGTGAGGTTGAAGCCGACCGCGATCAGCGCGAACAGGCTGCCGACCGCGAGACCGCTCAGCGTGGCCTGAAACATCGTGATCTCGACGACGGAGCCGCCGGCCGGATCGGCATCGGCCGGCGGCCGACGGTCCGGGACTCGGTGGTCGGACTTGAACTTGCCATCCGGCCGAGACCTGGCCCGGATGCGGGGTCCTCGGGGAGCGCGGGTGTCCCCCCCGCTTGAACAACCGTGAACCCACGGCCCACCACGAGCGGGACACCCGTGCTCCCGGGATGCCCTGCTCGCGGTCTTGGCCGGTTCATCGCTCGGCGGTCCGCGGCGACGCCTTGCTGGCCGCGGCGCTCGATCAGTGCTTCTTGCCCCAGTCGTGTTTGCCCTTGTAGGGCACCAGCTTGCCGTCGTTCCACACCGTCATGATGTAGTCGGAGGGACCCACCGAGTCGTGGTTGTCCTTGGTGAAGGCCGGGTCGTAGGTCTTGATGAGACCCTGGACCGGGCCGAGGCCATTCTCCAGCGCATCCCGGATCTTCATGCGGTCCGAGGCCAGATCGCCGGGGTCGAGGGACAGGTCCGCCTTGTTCATGGCCGCGCCCAGAAGCAGCATTCCGTCGTAGGCGTGGGCGGTGAAGGCCGGGAAGGGGATCCTGGTCGGATCGGGAATTTCATGCTTGGCCATGAAGTCGGCGCGCATCCTGTTGCCCAGATCGTCGAGGTTCTCGTCGAGGAAGCTGTAGGTCTGCATGACCGTGATGCCTTCGCCCAGCGGTCCCGCGAACTTCGGAAGCTCGGGCGAGCTCGCCGCCCAGGCGCAGATGACGGTGGTCTCGGCCCCGACCTTGTTCAGGCTGCGGATCATCATGGCGTCGGCCTTGGCGATGGAGTAGAGGATCACCGCATCGGCCTCCGAGCGCTTGATGATCTGCGCCTGCGCGGTCATGTCGGTGTCGGGACGCGAGAACTTCACCTTGGCCACCGGCTCCATGCCCTTCGCTTCGAGCGCCTTGGTGATGTCGTCGCGGCCGCCGAATCCGTAGCCCGTGTCCTCGAAGCCGATGGCGATCTTCTCCGCCCCGTACTCCTTCATCGCGAAGTCCACGAGGAACTCGGCGATGAAGTGATCGGCGCCGGAGGTGCGGAACATGAAGTTGGGATCGCGCTCGTACTCGATGTTCTTGGTGGCGGCGGCGATCGACAGCATCATCGGGACGCCGCCCTCGTGAATCACCGGGTTCAGCGCCTTGGCGGAGCTCGAGTCGAACTTGCCGATGAGGGCGTAGACCTCCTCGCGGTCGATGAGCTCCCGCGCGACGGTGATCGCCTGCTCGGGCTTGGCGGCGGAATCGCGGGGCACCAGCTCGAGCTTTCGCCCTTGGACGCCGCCCTCGGCGTTGATGTGATCGATGGCCAGCGCGGTTCCACGCATGATTGCGGTGCCGCCGAAGGTACCCCAGCCCGACAGTGGGCCGATCCAGCCGATCTTGAGCGTCTCCTCGGCCACGGCTCCGGCGGTGAAGAGGAATCCCGCCAGCGTGGAAGTCAACAGGGTGGAAAGAATGCGTTTCATGGTGGTCCTCCCGTTTCGGTGCGGGTGCGTCCCATCGTTCTTGTGCTTCTTGTGGAGACCCGGGACGCAGTGCATGTACCGGCGGATTCGCGCTTCCCGCCGCGAATCCAGTATAGCGGGCACCGATCAAAATCCGGTGAATCATCTTTACACATGCGAGCGGTGCCGTCCCGAGGCACGTGGTGCTCGGGGCCGGGTGGTCCGGTGACGGAGGGCGCAGTCGCGCCCACGGTCTATGCGAGGGTGGGCGAGGGCGGA
>JAJDUQ010000317.1 GCA_022826505.1 Gammaproteobacteria bacterium | reverse complement strand
TCTCGTTGCGATGGGGCTCTGGCGCGAAATCGGCGCCTTCGGCCACCTCCGATCCGCCAATCGTGCGCGCGTAGCCGATGCGATCTCCGCCGTGGGGCTCACCGGGTTCGAGTCCCGGCCCATCGGATCGCTGTCGGGTGGACAGATGCAGCGCGTGCTCTTCGCCCGGCTCCTGTTGCAGGACACACGGCTCGTGCTCCTCGACGAGCCGTTCACCGCGGTCGACGTCAGGACCACGGCCGATCTGATCGGTGTGGTGCGACGCTGGCACGGCGAAGGCCGCACCGTGCTGGCCGTGTCGCACGATCTGGACACGGTGCGTGCCCATTTCCCGCAGACCCTGATGCTGGCGCGCGAGCTCGTGGCCCATGGGCCAACCGCGCAGGTGCTCACGGCCGAGAACCAGTTCCGCGCACGCCGGATGTGCGAGGCCTGTGCCGGTCCCCCGCACACATGCGGGCGGCGAGCCTCGTGATGTGGGAGGCGGTGGTCCAGCCCTTCGCGGATTTCGGCTTCATGCGCCGCGCGCTTCTCGGCTGCGCCGCCATCTCGGTCGGCGCCACCCCGGTGGGGGTCTTCCTGATGCTGCGCCGGATGAGCCTGACCGGCGACGCGATGGCCTGTGCGATCCTGCCGGGCGCCGCCGTCGGCTACCTTGTGGCCGGACTGTCCCTCGGCGCGATGACCATCGGAGGCCTGGTCGCGGGCATGACCGTGGCGCTGCTCGCCGGCTTCGTCTCCCGCGCAACCGTCCTGCGCGAGGATGCGAGTCTTGCCGCCTTCTACCTCATCTCGCTGGCGCTCGGCGTGCTGATCGTTTCCATCCGCGGCAGCAACGTGGACCTGATGCACGTCCTGTTCGGGACCGTCCTCGCCCTCGATGACGCGGCGCTGATCCTTCTGTGTTCCATCGCCAGCGTCTCGGTGCTGACACTGGCGGCGCTGTTCCGGGCACTGGTCCTCGAATGCGCGGACCCCCAGTTCCTGCGCTCGGTCAGCGGACTCAGCGCCATGACGCACTTCACCTTCCTCGCACTGGTGGTGCTGAACCTTGTCGGCGGGTTTCACGCGCTCGGCACGCTGATGGCGGTCGGCATCATGATCCTGCCGGCCGCCGCTGCGCGCTTCTGGGCCGCGCAGATCGGGTCGCTGATCGCGGTGGCGGTCGGCATCGCCCTGATCGCGTGCGTGGGCGGCCTGCTTCTGTCCTACCACTTCAGCCTGCCGTCCGGGCCGGCAATCATCCTTGGGGCCGGGCTCGTCTACGCAATATCGGTCGTTCTCGGGCCGGTGGGCAGCCTTGCCGCGCGCGTCGCCGTGCGACGCCATCTCGAAGCCTGAAGGAGGGTTATCTCTCATGATTACACGCAGAGTCCTGCTGAAATCCACCGCGGTGGCGCCCCTGGCGGTCCTCGCCCCGGCCTTGGCCGCATCCGACGGACCGATTCGGGTGGTCGCCACGTTCTCGATACTCGGCGACATGGTGTCGCGTATCGGCGGTGAGCACGTGGCCGTCACCACGCTGGTCGGGCCGGACGGGGATACGCACGTCTACAGGCCGACTCCGGCCGCCGCGCGCGCGGTGAGCGAGGCGGACATCCTGGTCGTCAACGGGCTGAGCTTCGAGGGGTGGCTGGACCGGCTGGTCGAGACGGCGGAATTCGGCGGTGTGCGCGTGGTCGCTACCGCGGGAATCGATCCGATCATGTTCGAGGACGGTCACGGGGACGACCACGTTGATGGCCATGACGACGAGCACGACGAGCACGACGAGGAGGACGAGCATGACGAGGATGACGACCACGACAAGGATGACGACCACGACGAGGATGACGACCACGACGACGATGACGAGCATCACGCCCATGACCACGGCGCATTCGATCCGCATGCCTGGCAGAGCCTGCGACACGCGGTGACTTACGTTGACAATGTGACGATGGCTCTCGCGATTGCCTCTCCGGAGAGCGCGAGCACGTTCTACCGGAACCGCGCCCTCTATGTGGCCGAGATTGAGGCGCTCGACGCGGAGATCCGCAGCCTGCTCGCCGAGGTTCCCGAAAGCGCTCGTACCATCGTCACATCACATGACGCATTCCAGTATTTCGGCCGCGACTACGGGCTCGTCTTCACCGCGCCTCAGGGACTCAGCACGGAATCCGAGGCGTCCGCAAAGGATGTCGTGCGCCTGATAGAGCTCATCCGAAGCCAGGGCATCCGTGCCGTGTTCGTCGAAAACATCGCTGATCCCCGGCTTCTGAAGCGTATCGCGGATGAGACGGGCGCCACCATCGGCGGCACGCTCTATCCCGGGGCACTCTCCGGCCCCGACGGCCCGGCGCCCACCTATCTCGACATGATGCGCCACAATGCGCGAACGCTCGCGCGGGCGTTGTCGTCATGAGGGCGTCACGGATGGTCATCGGGAGCTCCTGCCTCATCGTGATGCCCGCCTCCGGGCAGGAGACGTGATGGCCGCGCTCGGCGCCGAACGGTGGTCCGAGCCCGGGCCGGTCGGTGAGCATTCCCGAGAACGCACCGGCGCAGAGCACACCGGAACCGCGCGGAGCGGGAGCTATCCGCCGGCTTCGGCATCCACCTCGACACCGTAGTCGGCGAGCGCCGCTTCCGGCGTGACGATGCCGTCGGCGACGTCGCGCACCACCGCCGCCCGGTCGCGTTCGCGGGCGGGTCCGAGCCCGCCCGATCCGGGAATCTCCAGCGTCATCGAGTCGCCGGTCCGGAGCACCACCGGCAGCTTGTCGGCCACCGCGACCCCGTTGACCGAGTGCCGTCCGCCCAGTCCACCGTCGCCGCCGCGCAGCCCGCGGGGCGCGGTGTCGAGCTTGCCGTGCTCGGCGCGCGCGACGATCGGGCGCGGCGAGACGCTCTCGAACTCGAAGACCTGCCCGCAGCCGCCGCGATACCGTCCGGCTCCGCCGGAGTCGGCGCGCAGGTGCTTGCGCCGCACCCGCACCGGCGCCACGCTCTCGAGCACTTCCACCGGAATGTTCGACGAGTTGGCCGGAAAGCTCATAGTGTGCAGACCGTCCATGCCGGCGCGGGCCCCATCCCGCCCATGACGAACATCAGGTCGGAGAACGCCTCGCCGTTCGGGTGGTGGCGTTCTCGCGTCCGCCCTCGATCGCCTTGAGCGGCGGGATGATCAACCCCTCCTCGTAGACCTCGCGGGGCGCGCCGGACAGCGAGCCGCCGATGTCGGCCATGTGCGCCATGCACTCGGCGAACCCCACGAGGCGCCCGTCGTGGAACAGCGGAGACACGACGGCGACGTCGTTCAAGTGGCCCATGATCCACCACGGATTGTTGGTGACGAGCACGTCGCCGGGTGCGAGCGTCGACCGCGGAAAGACCTTCAGGAGCTCCTTCACCGCGATCGAGGTGGTGCCCACCTTGGAAGCGATGCTCACGTCGGCGGCGAGCATCCGTGCGCCGGCGTCGTAGAGCAGCACCCCGAAGTCCCGGCCCTCCACCACGACCTTGGACATCGACGTGCGCACGATGGCCCAGGCCGACTCGTCGACCAGGGTGACGAGGCGGCTCCAGAGGATCTCCAGGTCGATGGGATCGAACGTTCGCGCGCCCCCGCCGGGGGAACCGTCGGAACTCATGCGGGCACTTCGACGTCGAGCAGGGGCGCGTGCTGCTGGGCGCCGTAGACGTCGGAATCGCCGACGTCGCCGGCGGGGACGAGCCGGGGCAGGGTCGCCTTGAACGCAAGGCCGGCATCGTAGACGGTGAACACGACCTCGTCGGGACGCACCTTGTAGAGCCGGGCGAACAGTTCCGGGCACAACACCCCGCTCGCCCTGACCTTGTCGAAGGTCTCGCGGTCGGGGAAGACGGCGTCGATCGTGACCTCGAACGGACCCGCGTTCTTGCTCTTGCAGACCAGCGCCAGCTCGCCGATGCGTGCCATGGCCCGGCCGCTCAGACCGCTTCGTGCTCGATGCGGAAGGGCGCGAGCGGATCGTCGAGCTCCGCCACGTGGAACACGCTGAACCGGTACACCGGTCCGCAGGGGATGTCGGAGGGAGAGAAGGGAAACGCCATGTTGCCTTCCTTGCACAGCCGCCCCGGGAAGTCGACGTGCAGCACGTTGGTCCGCGCAATGGCAAGCACGGCGTTCGCGGTCTCCTGGTCGGAGGCAATGACCTCGACGAGGATGCCGAGCTCGTGGGCCGGGGTGTCCGTCACCGGCTCGCGGCGTCCCATCACCGCGTCCTTGCCGTAGACCCGGAATGTGAGGGTGTAGGCGTCGGCCGGCACCCCGAACGCGTCGGCCTTGAGCTCGACGTTCTCGCGGACCGACGCGAGGTAGCTGTCGAACTGCCCAATCAGTCCGGGGTCGCGCGTACCGCAGAACATGACGGCGCGGTATCCGGCGCGCTCCGCGCCTTCGAGCTTCACGGTGTAGACGTCGTCGGGCCGCCACTCCATGCCGGACCCCCTGACCGCGTGGTCGTTCACCGCCTCGAAGCGGCAACGGGTGGTGTCCAGGACGCCGCCGGGCTCCTGGTGGATGACGGGGCTCGCGTTCTCGTGCAGGCTGTGATTGGCCACCGACATCGGGGTGCAGCGGCGCTCGGGGTTGGTCGGCTCGACCACGATGCCGTCGTCGACCACGTCGGCCAGCAGGCAGTCGTGGCCCTTGGGCCAGGCGGCGGTGGCCCCGCACTCGAGCATCTTGCCGCCATACCACGCGGGCGCGGGCGGGAGCTGGGCGCGGGTCGCGCAGGCGGCCCACGGCGCCGGATCGCTCGAGCGCCCGGCCAGGATCACCTGGGCGCCGTCGTCGAGGGCCTGCGCGAAAGGTTCGGGACCCATCATCGCCACGATCCGCTCCGCGCGGTCGACGACGCCGTCGTCGAGGGGCGGGGAGTTGCGCAGGTGTCGCACCTTGCCCTCGCGCATGCGGTCCCTGACCCAGGCCTTGTCCTGCTCGGCACGGATGACGGCGAGCCGGAAGCGATGCCCGTCCTCGCGCGCGACCTCGCGCACGATGTCGGCGACCGCCTCCAGGTGCGGATCGCCGCCGGCCCCGCCGCAGGAACCGATGACCAGTGGAATGCCGGCGGAGCGCGCCGCCCCCAGCATCAGGCGCAGGTCGCGCTTCATCGCCATGCGGGAGTTCAGGCACTTGCCCGAACCCAGGTAGTGAGGCCCGGGATCGGTGCTGCCGCCGTCGACGCCGATCATGTCCGGCGCGCGCGACATGCCCGCCTTCAGGGATGTCTCGGGAAAGCCGTAGCCCAGGAGCCCGCTCGTCGACAGCAGCCGGTAGGTGCCCATGCCTCTCTCCGTGGCTCGACCGGGACGCGTGCGATCGGTGCGGTCCGGACCCTCTCGCCGACCGTGATGCACGGGACGCGGAGCGCTTCTCCGCGAGCCCCGGTGACCGGTTCTTTACCGTATTGGACTGTACTTGTATAGTCAACCTGGAGCTGGCGGGACGGCGGGCCGCGAAGTCGATGCAACAGCCGCTGTACATGCGCATTCAGGACGAGCTGCGTGGCAAGATCGCGGCGGGGGAGCTGGTCCCGGGCGACCGTGTTCCGTCGGAGAACGCGCTTGCGCATCGGTTCCACACCACCCGCGCCACGGTGCGCCAGGCCCTCGCTCAGCTCGCGTTCGAGGGGGTCATCCACCGCCAGGCCGGTCTCGGCACGTTCGTCGCGTCCCCGCCGGTGGAGGCGAAGCTCGACACTCGGCTGCGTCAGTCGTTCGAGGAGCAGATCGAGGCCGCGGGCCTGCGTGTGACGTTCGAGCTGCTCGCCTTCGACGAAGAGAAGGCACCGGCTCCGGTCCGCGAGACGATGGGGCTGAGAGACGATTCGCCGGTCTGCCGGCTGCGGCGCCTGCGCCTGGTCAACGGCAACCTGATCGGCCTCGAGGATCGGTACATGCTGGCCGAGGCAGGCGCCGAGATCCCCCCCGCGAGCCTGTCCAGGCTCTCCGCCATCGCGCTCATGGACATGACCTCGGCCGGACCGGTGGACAGCATCGTCGTGTCGGTGAACGCCGCGGCGGCGGCGGGCGAGATCGCGGCGAGGCTGAAGGTGTCCGCCGGATCGCCGGTGCTGGTGCGCGATCACCGTTTCCATGACGCCGCCGGACGGGTCATCCTGTGCGGCAGCGCCGTTTACCGCGGCGACGCTTATCGATTCTCCTACACCCTGCGCCACGACGGCGTCACCCCGTCCAACTCGCCGATTCCCTAGACTCCGCGAGCGCCTCGGATCTTCACAGTTGAGCCACGATTTCAAAGCGATTTGGTGGACGAGAGGTCCGAGGCCGCAGTCGGCAAGGCGCGCCCGGGGCGCTCGAGCGCAGCGGCGAGACTTCGATCATGTTGCGTCGGTCCGAGGCGCAGCCTCGCCAGCGACATGAGCGGCGTGGTCGACGCAATCGTGCTGGAGCTGATCGAGACGCGCCTCACGTCGGTGGTGCGCGAGATGCGCAGCATCATGATCCGCACCGCCCGTTCGCCGATGATCCACGAGGGCCACGACTTCTCCTGCGCGGTGCTGTCGCCGGCCGGCGAGCTGGTCGCCGCCTCCGAGGTCGAGCAGCCCACCCACCTCTCGGCGCTGCCGTGGTCGGCACGCAGCGTGCTCGCCCGCTACGAGGGCGACATCGGACCCGGCGACCTGTTCCTGCACAACGACCCCTACACCGGGGGCGCGCACCTCAACGACGTGGCGCTGTACTCGCCGGTGTTCAGGGGCGACACCCTCATCGCCCACCTCGGCATCATGGCCCACTGGCAGGACGTCGGCGGCATGGTGCCTGGCAGTCTCTCCGGGACCGCCACCGAGGTGTTCCAGGAGGGTGTGCGCATCCCTGGAATCCGCATCGTGCGCCGCGGCGAGGCGAACGACGAGGCCACCGATCTCTTGTTCGCGAACGTCCGCCAGCCTGAGGAACGCCGCGGGGACCTGCAGGCGATGATCGGCGCCTGCCGGATCGCTGAGCAGCGCCTCGCCGGCATGCTGGAGCGGTGGGGCGTCGCGACCGCGCGAGAAGCGATGACCGCGCTCCTGGACCGGGCCGAGACCCGCATGCGGGAGGCGATTCGCCGGGTGCCCGACGGGACCTACGAGTACGAGACGTATCTCGACAACACCGGCGACAGGCCCGAGCCGCTGCCGCTCCGGCTGCGCCTCACCGTCGACGGCGACACCCTGGATGCCGATTTCAGCGGCTGCGCGCCGCAGGTCGCGGGCCCGACCAACCTGGGACCTGCGACCTCGACCACCGCGGTGTTCACCATGTCCAAGGCGCTCCTGGACCCGAAGGGGCCGATCAACGCCGGCGCGATGCGCCCGCTGTCGGTGACGGCGCCGCTCGGCACCGTGGTGAACGCGCGCCCGCCGGCCGCATGCGGTGCAATCGGCGAGGTGCGTCGTGCGCTCGAGTCGCTGGTCGTCGGCACCCTCGGCAAGGCCATTCCCGATCGTCTCGTGGGCGATCTCAAGGGTGCGTCCAACATCACCGCCATCGGCGGACCGCACCCCGGCCGGGGCCGGGACTTCCTGCACGTGGAGTTTCCCGCCGGCGGCACCGGCGCCTTCATCGGCGCCGACGGCAACAACACCATGCGCAACTTCGCCGAAGGCGACATCTCGTCCATCCAGCCGGTCGAGGCGATCGAGGCCACGTGCCCGCTGCGCGTCGAGAGCACGACGCTGCGCCGGGACTCGGGCGGCGCCGGTTGCCGCCGCGGCGGACTCGGGCTGCGGCGCGAGGTCCGGCTCCTCGGTCCGCGAGCGCGTCTGTCGGTGCTCTCGGACCGGAACGTCATTCCTCCCTACGGCGTGCGCGGCGGATGCAGCAGTGCCCCCAACCGGTTCACGGTGCGCCGGGACGGAAAGGAGATCGCACCGTCCGCCCTGCCCGGAAAGGTCACTGCGTTCGAGCTGCGTGCGGACGACGTCGTGATCGAGGAAAGCGCCGGGGGCGGCGGCTACGGCGATCCGCTGGGGCGCGACCCGGCCGCGGTGTCGCGGGACGTGGCGTACGGGTTCGTCTCGCCGGCGGCGGCGCTTGCGAGCTACGGGGTGGTGGTGCGCGATGCCGAGGTCGATGCCGAGGCCACCGCGGCGGAACGTTCGAGGCTCGCCGGCACGCGCATCCGCCTCCGGGTGCACCGCACCGCCGAGCCGGAGTTCGACGGTACCCGGCGGGTGGTCATCGTCCATCCGGCCACTGCGACGACGCTGCGCGCGCGGAGCGGCGCCCTGGTCGAGCTTCCGAACCCCGACGGTCCCTCGCTGCGTGCGTGGCTCGGTCTTGATGACAGGCTGCCCGACGGGAGCGTCGCCATCGGCGCCTCCGCGCTCGCGATGCTCGGGCTCATCGTCGGTGGCGAGGCCGAGCTGCGATGCCTCGACGCGGCGGGCGGGTGAGATGGAAGCGAGACGGGGTCAACTCTCCCGGCCGGTCGTCGGCGTCGACGTCGGAGGGACGTTCACCGACCTCGTGCTGTTCGATCCGGGGCGCGGCGCGCTCGAGGTGTGCAAGGTCCCGTCCACGTCGGCGGACCAGTCGCGGGGCGTGGTCGACGGACTGGAACGCATGCTGCCGGACCTCTCGGCGCTCGATCGGCTCATCCACGGAACGACGGTGGCGACCAACACGCTGCTCGAAGGCACCGGCGCCAGTGTGGCGCTGATCACCACCGCGGGGTTCCGCGACGTGCTGGAGATCGGGCGCACGCGCCGGATGCTGCCGAGCGTCTACGACACGACCTTCGTGCGTCCGCCGCCGCTCGTGCCGAGGCCGCTCCGGTTCGAGGTCGCCGAGCGCATCGACCACCACGGCGCGCCCCTCGCGTCGCTGGACGAGGCGGCGATCGAGGCCATCGCCCGGCGTCTCGCCGGCGACGATGTCGAAGCGCTCGCCCTGTGCTTCCTGCACGCCTATGCGAATCCGGACCACGAGCGGCGAGCGCTCGACGCGGTACGGCGGGCGGCGCCGGGGATCGCGCCGACCGCATCCCACCAGGTGGTCCCCGAGTTCCGGGAGTACGAGCGTTTCTCGACCACGGTCATCAACGCCTACCTGCTGCCGGTCATGAGCCGCTATCTCTCGACGCTCGGTGCCGCGCTGGCCGGCCGGGGCTACGGCGGCGCCGTCTACACGATGGGCTCGAACGGCGGCACCATGGATCTCGACACCGTGCAGACCCTGCCCATCCGGACCATCCTCTCGGGCCCGGTGGGCGGGGTGACCGGAGCACTCCGGGTGGCGGAGGCGGAGGGAATCACGCATTTCGTGACCTGCGACATGGGAGGCACGAGCACCGACGTCTGCCTCGTCGAGCACGGCAGCCCCACGTCGGTCAACGAGACGGCGTTCGTCGGCTATCCGATCAAGGGACGCCAGATCGACATCAACACGGTGGGCGCGGGCGGCGGCAGCATCGCGCACGCGGAGGGCGCGGACACGCTCAGGGTCGGACCCCGCAGCGCCGGGGCGATCCCCGGCCCCGCCTGCTACGGCCTGGGTGGCACGGAGCCGACGATCACCGACGCCAACATGGTGCTGGGACGGATCGGAACCCGGCGGCTCGGGGGAACCATCGAGCCCGACCCGGCGCTGGCGCGGGACGCGGTCGAGGGCCTGGCGCAGCGTCTGGGGGTCGAGGGCGTCGTGCGCATGGCCGACGGCATCGTCCGCGTCGCGGTCGCCCAGATGGCCAGCGCGATGCGCGAGGTCACCATCGAACGCGGCCACGACCCCGCCGACTTCTCGCTCGTCGCGTTCGGCGGCGCGGGTCCGATGCACGCCACCGCGCTGGCCGAGGACATCGGGATGAGCGAGGTCCTGATTCCCGGGCATCCCGGAAACCTGTCGGCGCTCGGACTGCTCGCATCGGATCAGGTCTACGAGATGGTCCGGACCTTTCTGGGCCGTCTCGACTCGATCGACCTCGGCGAGCTGGCCGCGGTGCGCGACGCCCATGCCGCCGGCGGCCGGGCGGAGCTCGCGCGGCGTGGCTTCGCGGGCGACGCCGTGCGCCTTGCCCACGCTCTGGACATGCGCTATGCGCACCAGGCCTTCGAGATCACGGTGGACATGGCGCCCGGCGACGCATGGAGCATCGAGACGTTGCGCAGCGCCTTCCTCTCCACCTACCGGCGCCATTACGGGCATGCCGACCCCGACCCCGACGGCGACGTCGAGGTCGTGAACGTGCGGACCAGCGTCATCGGCGTGACCCGCAAGCCGTCGGTCCGGCGGCTCGCTCCGCGCGAGGGGACGGTGGAGGGTGCGGTGATCGCGAGACGCGACGCGTGGTTCGACGAAGCGCGGGTGAACGTCGCGGTCTACGAACGCGAGCACCTCCCCGCCGACGTTTCGTTCGAGGGCCCGGCAATCGTCGAGGAGGACGGTGCGACCACCGTGATCACCCCGGGGTGGATCGCCCGCAAGGACCGCTCGGGCAACCTGAGGCTGAGCTCGACGAGCCGGGGTTGAAATCTCGCCGGGGCGCGAAGGGAGGGCGCTCGCGGCACCGCCGGACCCGCATCCGAAACCGCACGCCGGTAACGACCGCGGGCCGCAAACCAGGGAGGCGACCGATGCACACGGACAATCAGGTCAGGCGAAAGCTGGAGCGCGGCGAGCTGGTGATGGGCATGATGCACTTCACCGGCAGCCCGATGCTCGTGGAGGTCATGGCGTGCGCCAACCTCGACTTCTTCATCATCGACATGGAGCACAGTCCCATCGACCTGGGGCTCGCCGCCCACCTGGTGCGGACCGGCGACGCGGCGGGAATCACGCCTCTCGCGCGGGTGCCCGAGGTCGATCCGGGGCTCATCAAGAAGCTCCTGAACCTCGGTGTGCGCGGCATCGTGGTGCCCCACGCGACGCGCGAATCGTGCGAGGCGGCGGTGCGGGCGGTGCGCTACGCGCCCGAGGGGACGCGCGGATCGTGTCCGGCGGTGCGCCAGGCCGCCTACGGCCAGTCCGACTGGCAGGCCTTCACCGAGCAGGCCAACCGCGAGGTGCTGGTCATTCCCCTGCTGGAAGAAAGCGAGGTGATCGACGACTTCGAGGCGCTGGCCGCAATGCCGGGGCTCGATGTCTTCTTCCTCGGAACCTTCGACTTCTCGGTGTCCGCCGGTGTCCCCGGGGCGGGTCTCGACCACCCCGTGGTGGCGGCGGCGCTGGAACGCGTGGTCACCCTCGCCCGGGCGCACGGCAAGTACGTGATGACCACGGTGGGCGACAACATCGACACCGACTACGCACGGGAGATCCTCGCCCGAGGGGTACGGATGATCAGCTACAGCGCCGACGCCCTGGTCTTTCGGCGGGCCTGCCGGGACATCGCCGGGCTCAAGGTGATGGCGAGCGAGGCCGCCTGAGGACGGCGGGAGCGCCCCGCACGCGAATGGTCCGCATCATCAGGATTCGTCGACCTCCCGTGCACGATTCGTCGCCCTTCGCACCTTGCGCACGCCGCGAGAACCGGAATTGCGGGGCGCGACGAGGTCAGGTATACACCCGAGCCCACGGTCCGTTCTCGACCGACGGTACGCCGGGCCCGGTTGCCGATGCACGAGGAGGATGAGTCGGGTTTTCCCCATGGCCGGCGTATGTGTTCCCGCTCGGCCGCACACCACAGAGGAGACTGCAATGTCGGTACGACAACTGGTTGCCAAATCAATTCTTCTTGCTCTGACCTTCGTTCTCGCGCCGGCGGTTCTCGCCGCGGACGCGTTCCCCTCCAAGCCGATCCAGGTGATCATTCCCACCAAGCCGGGGGGCGGAACCGACATCACCGGCCGCACCCTCGCCGAGGAGGCGGGCAGGATCCTCGGCCAGAAGGTCGTCATCGTGAACAAGCCGGGGGCGGGGGGGAGCATCGGGGTCTCGCAGCTCGTGCAGGCCGAGCCGGACGGCCACACCATCGGCTACGTGTGGAACGCTCCGCTCACGATCCTGCCGCACACCCTGAGCGTCCCCTACGACACCGAGGCGATCGTCCCGATCACCCAGGTCACGGGCGGCGCCCCCCTCGTGTACTGCGTCGCCTCCGACTTCCCGGCCGGGCCGGGGATGGAGTTCGTGGAGCACGTTCGCGCCAACCCCGACAAGTACACCTACGGCACCGACGGCGTGGGGTCGACCGTCCAGCTCGCGGGCGAGCGCCTCTTCGGCCCCCTCGGGATGAAGCTCCGCGCGATTCCGTTCAGCGGGGCGGGAGAGACGAAGAAGAACTTCCTCGGCGGGCACGTCGACATCTACGGCGGGAGCATCGCGCCCATCCTCGGGAACGTGAAGGAGGGGAGCGCGAAGTGCGTCATCGTGACCACCGCCGATCGCAACGCGGCCCTGCCCGACGCCGCATCCGCCGGCGACCTCGGCCTCGCCGACAAGGCCACCGAGCTCTGGCGCGGCCTCATCGGTCCTCCGGGCCTGCCGGCCGACCGGGTGGCGGTGCTGCAGGAAGCGTTCGCGCAGGCGATCCGCTCCGACACGTTCCAGGCCTTCATCAAGAAGCGGGGCGAGCTCGGCATCGGCGGGACATCGGAAGAGTTCGGCCAGAAGGTACGGGCCGAGTACGCGGGCAACGGGGAGATCATCAAGGCCATGGGCCTCAAGAAGAACTAGCCGGTCCAGGATGCTCGTGGCGCACCGGCCGGGAAGACGCGCGTCCCGGCCGGTGCGGCGCGTTCGGTGACGAGTTGAAGGCCGCGGCGGCGAGACGACGGGCGTGATCGCGCTCGAGAGTCGCATCGGGGAGACGGTGGTCTGCGCCGTCCTGCTCGCGATCGCGATCGGGACGGGGCTCGCCTCGGCCGGGATGCCGATGGGCTCCTACAATCTGCCCGGGCCCGGCGTGTTCCCCCTCGCCCTCTCCGTCCTGCTCGGCGCCGGGGCGGTGCTGCGGATCGCGTGGCTCCACCTCCGCCCGGCCGAGGAAGCGGGCGAGATTCGGCTCGGGCACCGCAACATCGTGATCGTCTGCGTTGCGCTCGCGGGCGTTGCCGTCGCTCTCGACCGGGCCGGCTTCCTGATCACCGCGGGCGTGTTTCTCGTCGTCCTCTACCGCGCGTTCTCCGGGGCGACATGGTGGCGGGTCGTCGTCTCGGCCGCCGCCGCGCTGGCCGGCTTCCATCTCTTCTTCGAGCGCTTCATCGGAGTCACGCTCCCCATGGGGATGCTCGGGTGAGCGCGCACGGGCGCAGGGCTCGCCCCGGGAGACGGGAGACACGGCCTCGAGTCGTCCCCGGTGCCGCGGGCTTTCTCCCGCAATCCGGGGCGTCGGCCACGTACGCCGCCGGGAGGGCAGACAGGGGCGGGGTCGGGGCCTCCAAGCGGAGGGAGAAGGCGCGACGAGCGCGTGCTGTTCCGACGAGGGGCCGGCCGGCAACGGTTGGATGCCGCTAGCCCCAATGTCTCACCAATTCGCGAAGCGAGGGCGCGGAGATGGCTGGATTCGCAAGGCGAACGCGAGTCAGGGCGCACAGGCGTACTTGCCGGTACGTCGAGCACCCTGGCCGTGTTCAACGCAGCGAATGCAGTCAGATCCGCGTCCGCAGCCGTGAATTGGTGAGACATTGGGGCTAGCCCCTTGGATGCTTTCGGCTATCTGCTGGACGGCTTCGGGGTAGCGATCCAGCCGGTCAACCTCCTCTACTGCACCATCGGGGTGCTCTGGGGGACGGTGGTCGGGGTGCTGCCCGGTCTCGGCCCGCTCGCCGGTCTCGCGCTGCTCCTCCCGCTCACGTTCCAGCTCGAGGCCCACACCGCAATCATCATGCTCGCGGGCATCTTCTACGGCGCGATGTACGGAGGCTCGACGACCTCCATCCTGGTCAAGATCCCGGGTGAGGCGGCCTCCGTCATCACCTGCCTCGACGGGCACGAGATGGCGAAGCGCGGTCGGGCGGGCCCCGCGCTCGTCATCTCGGCGCTCGGGAGCTGGTTCGGCGGCACCGTGAGCGTCATCGGGCTCATGCTCTTCGCGCCTCCGCTCGCCGTCCTGATGCTGAAGGTCGGTCCGTCGGCGATGTTCGGCCTCATGGTCCTCGCGCTCATCGTGATGAGCTTCATCAGCTCGGGCTCGACGCTCAAGGCATTCATCATGATCGTGTTCGGGCTGCTGCTGGGGGCGGTGGGCCTCGACACCCTCACCGGCTTCCCTCGGTTCACGTTCGGGAGCCTGCACTTCGTCGACGGAATCAGCTTCGTCGCGATGGCTCTCGGACTGTTCGGGGTGAGCGAGATCCTCATCAATCTCGAGAACATCGCCGCGGTCAAACCGCTTCGCCCCACCTTCCGCAGCCTCCTCCCGAGCCGCCGGGATCTGCGCGATTCGGCCCCCGCCATCGGCCGTGGCACCGTCATCGGCTTCCTGTTCGGGATCGTGCCCGGCATCTCGCACGTGGTCTCGACGTTCGTCTCCTACGCGGTGGAGCGCAAGCTCCCGCGCGAGCCCGAGGCGTTCGGCACGGGAAAGATCGAGGGGGTGGCGGGCCCGGAGACGGCCAACAACGCGACCACCGGAAGCGCGATGATCCCGCTCCTCGTGCTCGGCATTCCGTCCATCCCGGCCACCGCGATTTTGCTGTCCGCCCTCATCATCCACGGCATCGAGCCCGGACCGCAGATGATCGAGGAGCGCCCCGACATCTTCTGGGGCCTCATCGCGAGCATGTACATCGGCAACGTCATCCTGCTGATCCTGAACGTCCCGCTGGTCGGGATCTTCGTGAGTCTGCTCAGGATCCCCTATGTGTGGCTCGCGCCGATCGTGGTGCTCGCGAGCATCGTGGGGGTCTACAGCGTCAACGCGAGCGCGGTGGAGATCTGGCTCATGATCGCGTTCGGGCTGATCGGCTACGTCCTGCGCAAGTTCCGATTCGACGTCGCGCCCCTGCTCCTCGCGGTGGTGCTCGGTGACCGCATGGAACTCGCCTTCCGCCGCTCGCTCACCATCTCCGACGGGGACTACTCCATCTTCATCGAGGGCACGGTCTCGCGCGTCTTCCTCGCCGCGGTGGCGCTGCTCGTTGGATTGCAGGCCGTCGCGTGGTATCTCGGGTTCCGCCGCAGGTCACTGGAGAACGGCGATGTCTCATGATCCGGTACGTCTCGAGCTCGTGAAGAACGCCATCGGCTCGGTGGTGGACGAGATGGTCCTCACCATCGTGCGGATTGCCTATTCCTCGATCATAAAGGACACGATGGATCTCTCGAGCGCGTTCTGCGACCGGCACGGGCGCATGATCGCCCAGGGCCTGAGCCTTCCGCTCCATCTCGGTTCGATCCCCGACGCGATGGAGGCGGTCCTCGCCGAGTGCGGAGACGACATCTCCCCCGGCGACGTGATCATCCTCAACGACCCCTACGAGGCGGGGGGGATGCATCTGCCCGACATCTTCATGTTCAAGCCCGTGTTCGTCGACCGTCATCTTCTCGGGTATGCGGTGCTCGTCGCCCACTACAACGACATGGGCGGACGGGTGCCGGGCTCGAGCGCGGCCGACTCGACCGAGATCTACCAGGAGGGGCTCCGCATCCCGGTCGTCAAGCTCATCGATCGCGGCGTGCGCAACGAGGCCGTGTTCCGGATGATCGCGATCAACGTGCGCGTGCCGGACGTGGTGCTGGGGGATCTCGACGCCCAGCTCGCGGCGTGCCGCATCGGCGAGCGGGGGATGACGGCGCTTGCCGAGCGCTACGGCGTCGCGGAGCTCGAGCAGTCCTTCGAGGACCTGCTCGACTACAGCGAGCGCGCGGCGCGCACCACCATCGAGACGATACCGGACGGGGTGTACCGGTTCGTCGACCATCTCGACGACGACGGAGTGGATCCGGACGAACCGATCCCCATCCGGGTGGCGGTCGACGTGCGCGGGAGCGACGTGGTGTTCGACTTCGCGGGCAGCTCCCCCCAGGTGCGCGGCGCGATCAACTGCACCCTGTCCTTCGTGCGCTCCGCGGTGTACTTCGCGCTCCGGTCCATCATGGACTCCGATGCGCCGAACAATGCGGGGTTCTTCCGGCCGGTCGAGGTGCGGGCCGCTCCCGGCAGTATCCTGAACCCGCGGCCTCCGGGCGCCTGCGCGGCACGCGGGGTGACCGGCTTCCGGGTGATCGACGCCATCGCCGGCGCGCTCGCCGCGGCGGTGCCGGAGCGGGTGCGCGCCCCGGGGGAGGGAGGCACCACCAGCTACAGCATCTCCGGGTACGACGCGGACGGCCGATTCAACATGTACCGCGAGGCGATCATGGGGAACTGGGGCGGCGGGCTCGGGCGTGAAGGGCTCGACGGGGTCGCGAACCCGGCCGCCAACATCGGCAATGCGCCCTGCGAGGTGGTCGAGCAGCAGGCGCCGCTGCGGGTGGAGCGCTACGAGCTGGTGCCGGACAGCGGCGGTGCGGGCCGGTGGCGGGGCGGGCTCGCGGTGCTGCGCCAGCTCCGCTACCTCGGCGAGAGGGCCACGCTGCAGCTCCGCTCCGACCGCCGGCATCACCGCCCGTTCGGAATTCGCGGCGGCGGGACGGGCGCCCCGTCCACGAATCTGCTCTTCGACGGCGAAGATGCGCTCGAGCTGCCGACCAAGTTCGTCCGCCCCTTGCTCGGCGGTCAGGCGGTCCGGCACGTGACGGCGGGCGCCGGAGGATACGGCGATCCGTTCGCGCGCGATCCGGGGCTCGTGCTGGCCGACGTGAGAAACGGCAAGGTGACCCCGAAGGCGGCCGAGAAGGCATACGGGGTACGGGTGGACGGTCCGCCGTGGCGCGTCGACGAGGCGGCGACCGTGCGGCTGCGCGACGAGCGGGGTCGAAGCGGCGGAGCCGCGGAGACGGTCGATTGATCGGGACAATTGCTGCGGCGGTCGCGGATGTCGATGCGGCACCGGCGGCCGAGGCGGCCGCCACGGTCGGGGCGGTGAGGGAGCCGAGGCGGTGAGTTCGGTCGCGGGCCCCGGAACCGGACATCGCGAAGGAGGCGGAGGGGAGTGAAGCGCATGGTGAGGGTCGGGGTCGATATCGGGGGGACGTTCACGGACCTCGTCTTCGCGGGCGAAGACGGCGGCCTCGACCGGCTGAAGGTGCCGTCCACACCCGACGACTATTCGCGGGCCATCGCCCAGGGGGTCGCCTCGTACCTCTCCGGCGGGGTCGGGCCCGGTACCGAACGTGTGCCGCCGGGCGGAGTGAACGAGATCGTTCACGCCACCACGGTCGCCACGAACGCGATTCTGGAACGCCGGGGCGCGCGGACCGCGCTCGTCACCACCGACGGGTTCCGGGACGTGCTGGAGCTACGCCGCATCCGGATTCCGTTCTCCTACGACCTCGGATGGGAGAAGCCCGCGCCGCTGGTGGAGCGTTACCTGCGCTTCGAGGTCCGGGAGCGGATCGACCGGGACGGGGCAGTTCTGACGCCCCTCGACGACGAGGAAGTCGCGGCGGTCATCGATCGGATCGCGGCGGAGGAGGGAGTCGAGTCCATCGCGGTGTGTCTCCTCCACGCGTATCGCAACCCGGCCCACGAACGCGCGGTGGGCGAGGCGCTGCGGGCCCGGCGGCCGGGTACGAACCTCTCCCTTTCGCACGAGGTGTTGCCGGAGATCAAGGAGTTCGAGCGCACGAGCACCACCGTGGTGAACGCCTACGTCGCGCCCCTCATCGGGCGCTACCTGGAGCGGCTGCGCGAAAGCCTCCATGCGCAGGACGTCGCGGCGCCCATCCTGGTCATGCAGTCGAACGGCGGGCTCGTCCCCGCCCGCACGGCGGTCCACCAACCGGTCACCATCATCGAGTCGGGTCCGGCCGCCGGCGTGGTCGCGGCGGCGGAGCTGGCCCGCCGCGCGGGGCACCCCAACGTCATCACCCTCGACATGGGGGGCACCACCACCAAGGCGTCGATCATCGAGGGCGGCGAGATGCTCCGGGCCACCGAGTACGAGGTCGGCTCCCCGGTCTCGGTCAGCAGCCGGCTCGTGCGCGGGAGCGGCTACCTGCTGCGGATTCCGGTGATCGACATCTCCGAGGTGGGCGCCGGGGGCGGAAGCATCGCCGCCATGGACGTGGGGGGAGCGGTCCGGGTGGGACCGCGCAGCGCCGGAGCGGACCCCGGCCCGGCCTGCTATGGACGCGGCAACGCCGACCCGACGGTGACCGATGCGAACCTCGTCCTGGGCTACCTCCGCCCGACCTCGCTCGCCGGAGGTGCGCTTCGCATCGACCGCTCGCTCGCCGAACGGGCGGTGAACGGCGCGCTCGCCGGTCGATCGGGTCTTTCGGTCACCGATGCCGCCTACGGGGTGCACCTCATCGCCAACTCGAACATGGTGCGCGCCATCAAGTCCGTCTCGGTCGAACGAGGACGGGACCCGGCCCACTTCATCCTCATGGCCTTCGGCGGCGCCGGTCCGCTTCACGCCTGCGGGGTGGCCCGTTCGCTCGGGATCGGCACGGTGCTCGTGCCCCCGGCACCGGGACTCTTCAGCGCGTTCGGCCTCCTTCGCGCCGAGGTCGAGCACCACACCGTGCGGACCGTGCTCACCGGTACCGCCACGGTGGAGCCGGCGGCGGTGCAGCGGATCATCGACGAGATGCGGGACGACCTCGTGGCCCGCGCCCGCGAGGAGGGGTTCGACGCATCCGATGTCGCGTGCGCGGCCTCGTTCGATCTTCGCTACGCCGGGCAATCCTCGGAGATCACGGTCGGAATCGACGCACCCCGCGTCGACGAAGACGTGCTGCGCGAGGCGGAACGGCGCTTCGAGGAGGAGTACGAGCGCACCTACGGCCATCGGGGAGCGGTCAAGGCATTCGAGCTCGTGAATTGCCGCCTGGTTGCGCGCATCGCGCGCGCCGGACCGTCCGCGCCGCGCGGCGCATCCGGCGGGGGGGGGGCCGAGGGTGCCGCCGGCGCCCGGCCGGAGGCGGGCGACGCCGGGGCGGAAGGCCGAACCGGCGGCGGACCGGGCGAATCGAGGGAGGTCTGGTTCGGCCCCGAGCGCGGCTGGATCGATACGCCGATCATCGCCCGCGACGACCTCGACGCGGACGCCCGGCCGGGGCCCGCCATCGTCGAGGAGTACGATTCGACCGTCGTGGTTCCCCCGGGCTGGAGCATGCACCGTGACGACTTCGGCAACATCGTGCTCCGGATGGGAGCGGGTTGATGTGGGGCTGCCGCGAAGATTTTACCGATTGACGGCGGCGGACGCGGATCCGACCGTATTCGCCGCGTTGAACATGGTATAGGTGTTTCGGGGTGCTCGACGTCCTTTCAGGTACCTGCTGCGCTGCGCGGTCCCTGGCCCGCCTGCCGGCCGGGCAAGCCATCCTTGGCTTGCCCGCTCGCGGGACGAAGTGCCGCCGGCACGTCGTGTGTCTCCGGCTCGCCCTGACTCGCGTTCGCCTCGTGGATGCAGCCATCTCCGCGCCCTCGCTTGCGCGAATCGACAGGGTTTCCGCGTCAGGGGCCGGTCCTTGAGCAGCGGCGCGGCGCCCGTCGCATCGCGCCCCGGGCCGGAAGCGACGGGGGCGATTGGCGGGCTGGCCCGGTTCGTGGCGCAGGCGCGACTCGGCGACTGGCCCGACGAGGTCCGCTCCAAGGCGAAGGCGTGCCTGCTCTACGGGCTTGCCGTCGGCGCGGCGGGGGCGCGAACCCGGCTTCCAGGGCAGGTGGTGCGGGCGCTGGACCGAACCGAGACCCGGAGCGGTGACGGCTCGGCCCACCGTCTTCTCGACGGCATGCGAACCGCGCCCGGCGCCGCCGCCTTCGCGAACGCGGTACTGCTCCACGCGAGAATCCAGGAGGACGCCCACCCGGCCGGCCACGTCGGGGTGGTGGTGATTCCCGCCGCCCTCGCCGCGGCCGAACACACCGCCGCGAACGGCGAAGCGCTGCTCGCAGGCGTCGTGGCCGGGTACGAGACGGCGCTCAGGATCGGACGCGGACACGCGGCGGCGGCGAGCCGCCGGGGGTTTCGTACGACTCCGATCTACGGGGTCATCGGAGCGGCGGCGGCCGCGGCGCGTCTGCACGGGCTTCCCGCTGATCGCACGGCGGATGCCCTCGCCCTCGCGGCCAACCTGGCGGGAGGACTGCGCGAGTTCGCGGTGGCGGGGACGGACGAGTACGTCCTGCAGGCGGGGAGTGCGGCCCGGAGCGGGCTCACCGCCGCGTGGTGCGCGGCGGAGGGCATGCGCGGGGCGCCCACCATCCTGGAGGGACCCGCGGGGTTCCTGCGCGCCTACGGGGCAGAGCCCGGCGGAGTCGATGCACGCCTCGTCGAGGGGCTCGGCACGTCGTTCGAGATGATGGCGGTGACCGGAAAGCGATGGCCGGTCTGTCAGTTTCATCGCGGAGTGATCAGGAGCGTCATCGCGCTCCGTGCGGCCGCGGCGGTCGAAACCGAGTCCGGAACAGATGCCGGAACAGAGGCGGGAACAGAGTCCGCAAGCGAGGCGGGATCCGAGTCCGAGACCGAGTCCGAGACCGAGACCGAGTCCGAGACCGAGTCCGAGACCGAGTCCGAGACCGAGACCGAGGCCGGGACCGAGGCCGGAACCGAGGTCGCAGGGACCGTTGCAACCGGCGGTGCGGCCGATTCGACGGCGCCGGCACCCACGACACGCAGGATCCGGATAACGATGAGCCCCTTCGAGGCGGACTTCTTCGGCGTCCGGCGCACCGATGCGTTCGAGAGCTTCGCGCACACCTTCATGAGCGCACCGTTCTGTGCGGCGCTTGCATGGGTGGAGGGCGCCGTCACCCTCGCGGGCATGCACGCGTTCTCCGACGCGCGCGTGCTCGCGGAGGCGCGCCGGGTGGAGGTGATTGCGAGCCCCGAGCGTCCCCGCTACGAGCCCCGCGTCGAGATCGTGCTGGAAGACGGCCGCACCCTCGCGCGTGTCGACGCCGAGCCCGACGACGTGCTCGACTGGGCCCGCGCCCGGACCATGGCCGCGGCGCTCATGGCCGAGTCGGGCGCACCGAAGGAGGCGGGGAGCCGGCTGGAGGAGGCAGTGGACGCACTCGACCGCGGCGGCGCGGTTCTCACGTTGGTCCAGGCCACCTGCGGCGCGGCCCGACACGTTCGCGCCTGATACGTCCGGGAGCTGTCGCCGGGCGGAATGCTCGTCCGTGCCGGCACCCGAATGCAGGCGCGGATTCGCGCATCCGTGTTCGATGGATTACACTCGTCGGCGCAACCGGAACGTATCTGCAGCACCGTGAACGGGACCACCTTCGATACCCTCACCGCGGCCCGTGACCTCGAAGCCGCAGGCTTCGACCGCGGCCAGGCCGAAGCGCTCGCGAAGGCCATCCGCGACGGACAAGGTGAACTCGCCACCAAGGCCGATATCGCTCGACTGGACAGCCGCCTCAGTACTTTGCAATGGGTTGTCGGCATCCAATCGGCGGTCACGCCCGCCACCTTCGCGATCGTCGCCGCCAAACTGCTTTGAGCCTGCCATGGTGGCGCGCCACTCGGCTCAGTCGTTTGCCGCAGTCCCGTAGCGCGCGTCCCACTCCCGGATCGTGTCGAGCCCCACCAGGTCGAGGACGGAGTCCCAGGAGTCGTTCCGCGCCATCACCTCGTCGATGCCGCCCCGCGTCCGGATGTCGCGCATCGCCTGCCGCATGGCGGTGATGGCGGCGAACGCGAGGCTCAGGGTCACCAAGCCGAGCTTGAGGCCGAGACGCTCGTATTCCGCGAACGGCAGGGCCGGCGAGACGCCCGACTCGTTGATCGTGAGCACGCTTCGGTCGCCGAACGCCTCGCAGATGGCGCGGACCTGCTCCGTCGTGGTCGGGACCGTGACGAGAAGGAGATCACAGCCCGCTTCCAGGTAGGCGTGTCCCCGATCGAGGGTTTCGGAGAGCCCGCCCGGGAGGTTGATGGCGTCGGTTCGGCCGATGATGAGAAAGTCCTCGTCCACCCGGGCGTCGAGGGCGGCGCGGAGCTTGCCCAGCATCTCGCCCTCGCCGATGAGCTGCTTGCCGTCCATGGCGCCGCAGCGCTTCGGACTGACCTGGTCTTCGAGGTGAATGGCGGCCACTCCGGCGCGCTCGAACTCGCGCACGGTGCGGACCACGTTGACCGCGTTTCCGAATCCGGTGTCCGCGTCGCAGATCACCGGGAGTTCGGTGGCGGCGGCGACGACGGAGGCCCGTTCGACGCACTCGGTCATGGTGAGCATCCCGGTGTCGGGGTAGCCGAAGCTCGCCTCGACGCAGAACCCGGAGATGTACACCGCTTCGTAGCCTGCCTCCTCGACGATCTTCGCGCCGAGGCCGTCGTATACGCCACCCGCGATCAGCAGGCCGTCGCGCGCGAGCAGCTCGCGCAGCTTCGTGGTCGCCTTCGTCATTGCGCGTTCCTCATTCTCGTTCGCATTCCAGTCGCCCGAGGCCACGGCGGGACTCATTGACGAGCCGAGGTCGATTCCGTCGTCGCTGTTTCGCGTTCGCGAGCATTGCGATTCTCGCTCGAAACCCGTTCCCTCACGTTGCCGCCGCCATGTTCAAGGGGTGGGACCAACCGGGAGCGATGCTCCCGGGCGGTGTCCGGATGGCCGGTTCGTGCGGCGTGCCGCTGCTGGAATCGCGTTGTGAACATCCGGGGATTCGGCAAGGAGAAGCAGGCCGCGCGTGAGCAACGATACCGTGGTTGCGCTGACGGGGCCAACGGCACGGATTCCGCAACGCTTGCGCCCGCGCGACTTTCGAGGTGCGGGAGAAATGCCGCACCGAGAACCGGTCGAATCTTGCGGCTACCCGCGAATCAGCGGGTAGGAGCGCTTGACGAGCAGCGCCGCGAAGGATGCGACGACCGCCTTCGCGATGTCGCCCGGGACGAAGATCGCCGAGGCGGCGAATGCCTTGCCCAGCTCCATGTTCGCGACGGCGGCGAGCCACGGAATGCCGATGACGTAGACCACGACGATTCCGCCGATCACGTTGAACAGGAACAGGTTCCAGAAGCCGAGGCGCTTCCAGTTCTTCTCGACCAGCCACCCCACCACGTACGCGGCCGCGATCCACGACAGGATGAAGCCGCCCGTAGGCCCCAGAATCACCCCGAACCCACCACGCCACCCGCTGAGGATGGGCATCCCGACCGCCACCAGCACCACGAACAGGAGCAGCGACAGGCTGCCCCGTTTCGCGCCCAGAATCGAGCCGGCCAGCATCACCCCGATGTTCTGCACGATGATCGGCGCGGGAACGAACGGAGGCTGAAAGGGAGGAAACACGGCACAGGCCGCGGTCAGCGCCGCGAACAGCGCGACGAAGGTCATGTCTCGAGTGGTCATGATGTCAACCTCGTACGTGTGGATTCAGCAATTCCCGTTGACGCCCGGGGAGGCCCTTACACGGTGCGATTCCGGCGCGATTTCGACCCCCAGGGCGGTCCAATCGGGGGGATTTCGAGAGCATGTCCGGCTTGGCGGGAATTGCTGGTGTGGATTCGATTTCCGGCCGAGTTCTCCAGCCGCGCGAGGACGCGGGCGCGGACCGCTCGTTCTCGTTCGGCCCGAGCACGACGCTCGCATGAAGTCAGGCGAGTGCACCGATGCCGCGCGGCTTCCGCACTGATCCGCACGCCACGCGGCTCGCAGCCGGCCCGGGGTCGTCATGAAGCATTCGTGGTGCGTCCGGTCCGAGACCACCTTCGCCATATCGGAGCCACGCTCTGCGCATCGTAGCCTCGCGCCTCGATCGCATCCGACAGATCGTCGGCCATCTTCAGCGTCTTGATCAGCAGCGGCCCGAGCAGGGCGATCGCGCTGCGGTCGAGCCCCCTCGCGCGTTGCGCTTCGAGGATCTCCTGCGCTTCCCTCATCATCAGCGGAACGAAGCGGATCACCATCGACAGCATCATGCCGACCTTCGACGGATTGATGCCGGCGTGGCGGAGCGGCCGGGCCACCCGCTCGATCACGTCGATCATGTCCGAGAGCCTCGTGGTCAGCGTCACCAGCACCGCGAGCGCGAGCAGCACCACGATCCTCAGCACGGTTTCCAGACCGAGCACCCAGTCGGTGAGGAAGACGTGGAAGAGGAAGATCGGCACCAGAAAGAGCAGGGCCGGACGAAGCTGATGGAGGGTCTCCCGCCACGGCAGGCGGGCAACGCGGTACAGGCCGGCCACTGCCAGCAGCTCGCCGGCGTGAACCGGAATCCCGGAGACCGCGAAGAGCGCAATGCTCCCGGCGAAGAGCATCAGGAGCTTGGTCCCTGCCGGCAACCGGTGAACGATGGAGTCGCCCGGCACGTAGAGGGAGAGCATCACGCCATCGCCTGCCGGTACTCGCGGATCGCCGTTTCCGGGGGTCCATCAGCGATCACCCTGCCCTCGTCGAACACGATGACCCGATCGAAACCGCGGAGGTGGTCGAGGTCGTGGGTCACCAGCACCACCGGCTGCTCGATTTCACCGATGATCCCGGTGACGAGCCTCTTGTTGCGAAGGTCGAGCAGGGTCATCGGCTCGTCGAGCACGATGTAGCGCGGTTCCATCACCAGCACCGCCGAGATCGCGAGCATCTGCTTCTCGCCGCCGGACAGCAGATGTGTGGCGTGGTCACGCAAATGTGCGAGCCGATATCTCTCGAGCACCGCGTCGACCCTGCGTGCGATCTCCTCCTTCGGCAGCTTCAGGTTCTTCAGACCGAACGCGACATCTTCCTCCACCACCGGAAAGACGATCTGGTTGTCGGGGTTCTGAAACACGAACCCCACCCGGCGGCGCACCGCCTTCACATCTTCCCGGGTGTCGATGCCGTCGACCCTCACCGTCCCCTCGTCGGGGATCAGCAGTCCGTTCAGGAGCCGCGCGAAGGTGCTCTTGCCCGAGCCGTTGGCCCCGATGACCCCGACCCGCCGCTCGCTGATACTGAGGTCGACGTCTCTCAGCACATGGTGGACGCCGAAGCGGTGATGGACGCTGGAGACTTCAATCATGGCTCGCCGTACCCGGCTCGGGTGCGCCGGCGCATCCCCATGGCCGGCATTCTCCCCGATTCGCGAGGGGCGGGGCAGAAACATCGGCCGGGGCGAGGATCGGACGACCGGCCGACTGCGCCGCGCGAGCGGATCTTCCCTCCCCCACCGTGGAGGCGTGACGGCTCAGGCGGTGGAGGCGACCACCCGCGCTGCCGGGCGTCGCTTGGGAATCGAGTCGAACTCGATCCGCTCGGCGCCATGGTAGACGAGGAAATGCCGGCCCTTGGCGCGGGCGATCATCAGCACGCCGAGGTCCGCCGCGAGCTCGAGTCCCATGTGCGTCACCCCGGAACGCGAGAGAATCGCGGGGATGCCCATGTGTGCCGCCTTCATCACGATCTCCGAGGTGAGGCGTCCGGTGGTGTAGAAGATCTTGTCGGTGCCGGTCACCCGATCGAGCCACATCAGTCCGGAGATCGCGTCGGCCGCATTGTGGCGTCCGACGTCCTCGATGAAGGTGATGATTTCGGTGCCGCGGCACAGGGCACAGCCGTGCACCGCCCCCGCCTGGCGGTAGATCTCGTTGTACGAAGAGATGGACTTCAGCAGACCGTAGATGCTCGACTGGGTGAGACGCACCTCCGGCAGCCGCATCTCGTAGAGCTTGTCGAGGGTGCAACTGAACACCGTTCCCTGACCGCAGCCGGTGGTGACGGTGCGCCTGGAAAGCTTCTCCTCCCAGTCGACGATGCCCTTGCCTTCGAACGTCGACACGTTGACCTGCTCGCGGTCCCAGTCGACGTCGACCGACCGGATCTCCTCGATGTCCTCGATGAGTCGCTGGTTGCGGAGATAGCCGAGCGTGAGGGCCTCGGGCCAGGTGCCGAGGGTCATCAGGGTCACGACTTCCCGTTCGTCGACCTTGATGGTGAGCGGGAACTCTCCGGCCACGCGAAGATCGCGGGTGTCGCCGTACTCGTCGACGGCGCGCACCGCGTGGGTGGGGGCGAGCCCCGCCTGGGTCATCTCGGGGCGATATGGCCGGGCGTCGGCATCCATCGTCGCGCGTTTCCGCTGTTCCGTCCTTGGAAGTATACGCAAGCCATGACGGTCCTGGATGTCGTTTCGCATCCGAGTGCCGAATGACAGAGTGTAGATGCGGACAAGTGCACTGCGGGGAGACGACATCAGGCAGTGCGTCGTCTCATATGCAACATACTGCAAGTGGTAGATTACGCAGGACAGCCTGGCTCGGTCCCTCGTACATCAGGGCTCCAGCAGCGGCCCGAGACGGTCCGTTGCGCCCGCGATGAAGGGATTGATGATCTCGACGCCGATCAGGCGCCGGCCGTCCTGCATGTCCTCGCTGAGAATCGCCGAGCAACCGGATTGCCGCGCCGTGGCCCAGAGCATCGCATCCCAGAACGACAGCCGATGTCTCTTGGCCACATCCATGGCGTCGACGAGGGCCGCTGTGCCGGCGGAGGCGACCTGGAAGACACCGAGCCAGTCACGCACGAAGCCGCTCGCGCGAGTGACTGGGAGGAGGTTCTTCCGCGTCGTTGCGTGAAAGAACTCCCCAAGCGCCTGCACTGTGAGTACGCAGTCACACCGGGCAGCCCGCCCCAGAAGTGCCCGACCCTGTTCGTGGCGTTCACCTGCATCGCGATCGACCGCGTAGACGAGGATGTTCGTGTCAAGCGAGAAGCGGCCCTTAACCTGAACTTCCGAGAGAAATCTCCTGTAGTTTCAGTATATCTCATTGATTCTCATCGATTTGTTGGGCAGAGATTCTGTTGTTTTGTGCCCATGTAAATGGAGGAGATATCCAGACTCTATGCTTGATTATGTCGATGTGAACGGTTGTTGCGCCAGGCAAAGTCTGGTGATGGAGGACGCCATGTAGAGGGATATACATGACGGAAACCATCTACGCGACCCAGCAGGTGAGAATCCTGACCGGCCAAGGTTGGCCACCAGCCGGAATCGAGTGTTGCGCGGTCCGGGGGTGACCCCGGCTGCGAAGCGTACACAGAGAGCGTGCAGGCCGCGTGATTGAGCCTCGAAAGCACCCAACGCGGAGTCGACGTTGTTAACTGGACGGAAGACCACATCGTCGGTCCTGTAGTGGCCTGGGGCCGGAGGTCCGCCGGGGTCGAAGAGCGGGGCATGTACGCAAGGGTCGCCCAGGAACCTGGGATATCTCGTCTTCTCCACCGTGGTGAGGCGGCGCGGGCGCCGCGATAGAAGTGGTCCAGGCCCACGGGGAGTCGTCCGACTCCGGGGGAGCGAAGAGGGCGGAGCGGTGGTAGTGCTGAGCGAAGGAAACGAAGTGATGCGCGATGGGGGGCGAGAAGTCGGAGTTGGCTGATAGGTACCGATGAGGTCGGGGAACCCGCCCCAGGGGACCCGGCGGATGGGAAGCGGCCGACCGGATGATGGAGCTTGCGGAGGGATAGATGGCGAGGACGTTGGGCCGAGAGGTCATCTCAACACGACAACGCAAGATGGCGGAATTGGCTCGGAGAGAGCCGAAGCTGGCCCTGACGACGCTGGCGCACCACATCGACGCGGTGTGGATGCGCGAAGCCTGGCGGCGAACCCGCAAGGATGCGGCGGCGGGTGTGGACGGAGTGACGGCGGCGCACTACGAGGCCGAGTTGGAGGCGAACCTGTCGGGGTTGCTCGAGCGGTTCAAGTCCGGACGGTATCGAGCGCCGGCGGTGCGCCGGGTGCGCCTTGAGAAGCCGGGCACGAGCAAGACGCGCCCGATTGGCATCCCGACGCTGGAGGACAAGATTCTCCAACGGGCGGTGCTGATGGTGATGGAGGCGGTGTACGAGGAGGAGTTTCTGGATTGCTCGTACGGATTCCGTCCGGGGCGCGGTGCACACCAGGCGCTGGATGCGCTGTGGCACGGACTGATGGAGCTCGGTGGTGGATGGGTCATTGACCTGGACATCGAGGACTTCTTCGGCAGCGTGGATTGGGGTCAGTTGAGGGGCTTTCTGGACCGACGGGTGCGAGACGGAGTGATACGACGCGCGATAGGGAAGTGGCTGAACGCCGGGGTGATGGAGGCGGGCGAGCTGAGCTATCCGTGCGTATTCCGGTCGAAACCGATCACCCATTCCAGCCCAAACCGATCACTGATTCCATTCCAAGCCGATCACCCATTCCAGTCGATGCCGGTCACTGATTCCAGTTCCATGCCGATCACTTTTGGGATGGCCACTGGAA
>JAJDUQ010000331.1 GCA_022826505.1 Gammaproteobacteria bacterium | reverse complement strand
TCGCAGATCTCGATGACCCGCTTCTCGCCGGTGCGGCTGCCGGCGATGATGGCCATGAGGTCGCTGTAGTTCATCTCCGGGGTGCGGGTGTTGTTCATCAGGATCGCGAGCGCCGCCTCGTTCGGCTTGCCGCGCGACCAGATCTTGATCGGCGGGATCCGGATCCCTTCGCCGAAGATGGAGGTCGCCGCGGTCGGCATGCTCCCCGGCACCGGCCCGCCGACGTCCATCATGTGGCCGAACATGGAGCTGAAGCCGACCAGCTCGCCCTCGAAGAAGATCGGAATCAGTACCATCCAGTCGTTGATGTGGCTGATCGCGCCGCCGCACTTGTAGGGGTCGCTCTGGAGGATGACGTCGCCGGGCTCGAGTTCGAACGCCTGCTCGGCCAGCATTTCGGGGACGTAGGAGCCGAACTGCCCGACGATCATCCGTCCCTGCGGGTCGGTGATCATCGGGAACTCGTCGTGCTGCTCGCGGATGACCGGGGACATCGCGGAGCGAAAGAGCACCGCGTCCATCTCGTGGCGCGCGTTGCGCAGCGCGTTCTCGATGAGATCGAGGGTGACCGGATCGAGCGCGGCGGCCGGTGCGGCGGCGGTGCGGCGCTCGGCGCGGGCGACCGGGCGGTGCGGTGCGGCGGTCCGAGAGGGCGCGGGGGAGTGGCCGGCCGGGTGTCGATTCCGCGCCGGAGAAATCGGGAGGGGAGACGGCGCGGCGGAGCTGCCGGAATCCGCGGCTCGGTCGGCAGGTGCGTGTGCAGGCGACGGGAGGCGGTGCGAAGGAGCGGTTTCGCCGTCGGTCTCTCCGGACGGCCCGGGAGCGGCCTCCAGGTCGCCGTTCGTGGGCGGCAGCCGGTCCGAATCGAGCCGCGCGGATTCCCCCATCTGCTTTTCGAAGATGCGGTCGAAGCGTGCCTTGTTGGCCTCCAGCAAGTCGTCGAGGGAGACGTTGCGGTTCGGGGGTGTGAGCTCTGCCATGTCTCGGCTCCCGATTGCAGAGGGCGGGCGGTGGACAGGAGTCTACGTCGCCGGCCCGATGAGGACGTTCAGGTACTCGTCGACCTCCCCGACGTGTTCGGGGTGGATGACGGTCGTGGTATCCGGTTGCGTGATGATGGCCGGCCCGCGAACCCTGTGGCCCGAACGCAGTCGGGCGCGATCGTAGACCAGGGCCGGAACGAAGTCGCGGCCGAAGAACACGCGGGTCTCGTCGGTCGCGGCGTCCCGGGGGTCGGAGTCGCCCCGTTCGAAGCGCGGAAAGCCGACCTTGACCACGCTGGCGGCGCCGACCGCGCGCAGATTGACCAGCTCCACCGGGTGATCGAGACGAAATCCGTAGAGCTGCTCGTGCCGGGCGCCGAACCGGTCCTGCAGCTTGTCCCGGCCCCCGTTGGCCAGCGGATCCGGGGTCACGTCGAGAGAGAACTCGTACCCCTGCCGGAGGTAGCGCACGTCCGCCTCGAACCGCACCGTCTGTTCCGCCTCCGGCACGCCCTCGTCGCGAAGCCAGGTCCTCGCCTGTCTGCCGAGCGCCTCCAGCACCGTGCGCACGTCGTCCGGCTCGGCCTCCTGGATGGTTCTGATGTAGGTGCGCGCGAACTCGTTCCTGGTGTCGGAGCACAGGAATCCGAGCGCGGACAGCACCCCGGGAGTGGGCGGCACGATGACCGGAAAGCACCCCGCGAGGATGCCGAGCGCATTGCCGTGCAGGGGACCGGCGCCACCGAACGCGACCAGGGCGAAGTCGCGTGGATCGAGACCCTTCTGCACCGTGACGAGCCGCAGCGCGCCGAACATGTTCTCGTTGACGATGTCGAGGATGCCCTGCGCGGCCTGGTTGACGTCGAGGTTGAGGGCGCGGGCGATCTTGCCGACCGCGGCCGACGCGGCATCGGCGTCCAGCGCCATCTCCCCGCCGAGCAGGCTCGGGGGGAGGCGACCGAGCACCACGTTCGCGTCGGTCACCGTCGGCTCGATCCCCCCCTTGGCGTAGCAGGCGGGCCCGGGCACCGCACCGGCGCTTTGCGGCCCGACCCGAAGCGCGCCGGTCATCGGCACGTGGGCGATGGAGCCGCCGCCGGCGCCGACGCTGTGGACTTCCACCGACGGCACCTTGATCGGGTAGTAGCCGAGCGCGGTCTGACGCGAGATCGTGGGTACGCCGTCTCGCACCAGGGAAACGTCGGTCGAGGTGCCTCCCATGTCGAATCCGAGGGCGTTGCGGTGTCCGGCGAGCCCCGCCACGAATGCGGCGCCGGACACTCCCCCGGCGGGGCCGGAGAGCATGGTGTGGGCCGGTGAGTCGCTCGCTCGCGCGATGCTCATGAGGCCGCCGTCGGAGCGCACGATGTGCACGCCGGCGTTCAGGTCCAGGCCGCGGAGCTTGTCGTCCAGGCTCTGGAGGTAGCGCCGCATGCTCGGGCGCACGTAGGCGTTCATCACCGTCACCAGGGTGCGCTCGTACTCCCGGAACTCCGGCAGGATTTCGCAAGACAGCGAGACCGGAACGTCGGCGCCGGTCTCCATGACCAGCGCCTTGAGTCGTTGCTCGTGGGCATCGTTGGCGTAGGAATGCATCAACGAGACGGTGATCGACTCCACCCCGGCGTCGAGCAGTTCGCGGATCGCCGCACGGGCGCCGGTCTCGTCGAGCGGCTGCAGCACCCGGCCGCGCGCGTCGATTCGTTCCGCAACGCCGCGCGTATGCTCCAGGTCCGCCAGCGGGTCCGGTTTCTGCATGATCATCCAGCCGGCGAGCGGTCCGGGCGTCTGGGAGCGCGCGAGGTGCAGCACCTGCTCGAAGTTTTCGGTGACCAGCAGCCCCACCCTCGCCCCCTTCTCCTCGAGCACGATGTTGGTGGAGACGGTCGTCCCGTGCAGGACGGTTCGGATGTCGCCCGGGCGCACGTTGGCGCGGCCCAGCAGGGCGGTGGTGCCGTCGATGATCCCGATGGACTGATCCTCGGGGGTCGAGGGCGTCTTCAGGAGCTCGATCGCGCCGCTGCGCTCGTCGAGCAGCAGGAGGTCGGTGAAGGTTCCGCCGACATCGATGCCGAGTCGAGCGCTCATTGATGCGAGCCGCTCACGGCCAACCTTCGCCGGTTGCCGCGCGGAGCGTGCGGCGAGCCCCATCGATGGAGATCTGTCGACATTGGCCCCCCGCCGTTCCGCGGAACCTCGTGCTTGGCACGAGAGATTCGTCTACGATTGCGCCGGCAGAACGGAGCCGACACACGAGCCGACACCTTGCGGCGTCATTGCGGCAACATACCATGACCGACGACCAGCCCAAGTATCGCCGCCCTCGATTCTGGATCATTCTCGTCGCGATCGTCATCGCCCTGATCTTTCTGTACTTCTACAAGCCGTTCCAGGACTACATCTCCGCCGCGATTCCCAACGTTCACTTCAGCAACGTCCTGTTCTGGTTCGCCTCCCTGGTCGGAGTGGTCGCCTACGCGGTGGCGCACTGGCAGTCCTTTCGCCAGAACATGTTCCGCGCGGTCACGGAGCTGGATGTCGAGGGGCTCGTCTACGATACGCTCCAGATCACCGTCCTGACCGGCGTCATCTTCGTCGCCGGCGCCACCCTGCAGTCGGTGGAGATGCTCGGCGAGCACCTGATGAGCGGCGGACCGTTGCTCGACGCCGGATTCGGCCGCCGGCTCGCATCGATCGTGATGCTCGTCATCCTCATCATCCTGTTCTACCTGCTGCACCAGCTCATCCGCGCGTTCCGGCGCGGGTGGCGTCCACGCCGGCCGGGGATGTCGTCGGGGAACGGTCCGAGGTAGGAGATCCGGTCCGAGGCCGGGAATCACCACGCGGGCGAGCGCCGGTGCCGCACTTCGGCACCTCGACACCGTCCTGTCGCGGTTCCCGCAGCGCCCGTGTCCGAGTCCCGGGCCGCCTTCTCGGTGCCCATCAAACCGGACAACTCGCGTGTTACCGCACCGGGCAGACCAAAGGCTTGCGTCAGCACCAGTCGTCGCGCTTCCAGCCGATCCATTGCGCGATCGCGCGCCCCATGATCCACGGCAGGTCCTCCGGGGGCAGCCACGCCTGGTGCTCGGCGAAGGCGGTCACGCATTCGCGCCAGGAGCAGGGCATGCGCGTGATGTCGGTCCCCCAGAACATTCTCCGTGGTCCGAACGCGTCGTGGATTGCGCGGTAGCGGTCCTGCAGGCTCGCGAAGGGAAACGAGTCGGACACGTACTGCGGACCACCGGTGGTCTTGACCGCGACGTTCGGATACTTCGCAAGCGCCAGTACCTGCGGCAGGCTCGCGAACGCGGCCTCGTCGAGATTGCCTCTGCGCACCCCGAAGTGATCGAGGATGAGCTTCAGCCCCGGGTGCCGCTCGGCGAGCCGCGCGAACTGCGGCAGGAACCCGTCCGCGAGCAGGGCGACGGGAATGCCGAGCTCCTCGGCTGCGGGCCAGAGCCAGTCGAGCGTGCCGTCGTCGAGCCAGGACTTCTCGTGCGGCTCGAGGAACGTGTACCGCAGGCCGCGGACCCCGGGTTGGCTGGTCCACGTGGAGAGTCGTTCCAGCCGATCGGGGTCATCCGGCTCGATGCGCCCCAGAATCGCAAATCGGTCCGGCCAGCGGGTCGCGGCCTCGACGGCCAGCGTGTGGGAATTCGGATCCCAGTGCGGCGGATGAACGATCGCGCCGTGCACGCCGGCGGCGTCCATCTCCCGCAATGCCTCCTCGATGCCGAAGGGCTCGGTGCGATGGGGCGGCACGACGACCGCATTCTCCTTCGTCCACAGATGAATCTGCGCGTCGATGATCTTCATGTCGTCAAGCCTCCGATGAAGGGCGACGGATCGGCGGCGCGATAGACCCGAAGGTCGGAGCCGCACATCCCGACGCCCTGATCTCCAGGATGACTTCACCCGCATCGGGAGTCGGGTCGGGGATGTCGACGACTTCCAGCTTGCGATTGCCGAGAAAATGCACTGCCCGCATGGTCGCCTCCCGGAACTCGTTCAGTCGGTGAAGAAGCCGAGCCGCAGTCCATCGTCAGGGATGAAACGGCTCGCCTGCCTGTAGATTGCATGCACGGTGCCGGCGGTCAACTGCCGGTGCATGGGGACGATCAGGATTTCCCTCCGGCCCGAGGGGCCGACTCGCGCCAGCTTGGCATGACTGCCGCGCATGCTGTCAATGCGATCGCCGCAAATCGGCGGAAAAGCCGAGCCAAGCCGGAACCCGGCCGGGAGGATCGGGGCGGTGTCGCCGAGTTCCCTCAGACACTCGCGGGCAATCGCGCGCGAGCGGGAGGAGCGTCGATTCGCAAGTCCCGGACCGGCCGTGCCGGTGCCGGATTCGCGAGCGCATTGAACGCGTGCAGCGAACGCCTTATCTCGTCGCGATCGAGGCCGCTGGAAATCACGACAATCCGGGAACGCCGATCCTCGTCCGGCCATCGATCCAGATGGGCGGGCGGGTGAACGAGGTGCTGGACGCCGTTCACCAGCACCGGACCGGGAACGCCGGCCACGTTCAGCAGCCCCTTCATCCGAAGCACCCGGTCGCCGTGGCGGTGCAGCAGCATCGACATCCACACTCCGAACGCGGTCCAGTCGAGCACCGCATCGAAGGTGAAGCAGCAGGCGGTGATGTCCTCGGGGTGCGAGCCGTGGCCGTCACTCGATGCCGCGGCGTCTGCGGTCGAACGCATCCAGCGGGTCACCTCGCGGCCCTTCGACTGTCGGTCGTGGATGTCGGCGATCAGGAGTTCGACCGGATCGAGATTGGGCGAATCGCCGGCGACGACCGGTGCATCCGGGTTGACCTCCGCGAGTCGCGGGCGCAACGCCTCGATGGCGCCGGGCTCGACAATGTCGAGCTTGCTCACCACCAGCCGGTCCGCCAGCGCCACCTGCTTGACCGACTCCGCGAACCGATCGAGCTGCGCCGGGGCGTTGACCGCGTCCACGACGGTGACGATGTTGCCCAGCCGGTAGTGGTGCTGAAGCACCGGCTCGGCCAACAGGGTGTAGGCGATCGGTACCGGGTCGGCGATGCCCGTGGTCTCCACCACCACGCGCTCGTAGTGGGGGATCTCGCCGCGGTCCCGGCGTGAGTGCAGGTCCTTCAGCGCGCTCTTCAGGTCGTCGCGCATTGCGCAGCACAGGCAGCCGTTCTCCAGCAGCAGGGTGCTTTCCGAGGCATGCTCGACCAGGTGGTGATCGATCCCGATCTCGCCGAGTTCGTTGACGAGCACCATGGTGCCGGTCAGACGGGGGGCGCGCAGCAAGGCCTTGAGCAGCGTCGTCTTGCCGCTGCCGAGTGCCCCGGTGAGGACGTTGACCGGAATGAGATCGGAGTAGGCGCTCACTTACCCGTCCCGTTCATGTCTCGTACCCCGCGCCGCGAGGGCGGAGAGCAGCGTGGGATCGAGAGGATCGAGCGTGCGCCCGGTCAACCGTTCCGCGGCCGGCCACAGCTCGCCGACATTGTCGACCAGCGCGGTGCGCCCGGTTGCGCTCCTGAGCACCGACTTCCCCGCCGTCCAGTCGGCAACGGACAGCCCGTAGTGTGCGAGGACGACGTTCAGGACGCGGGTGCGCTGCTGGCGCTCGCGGGCCGGCGTATGGATCTCGGCGCGTGCGGCGAAGACCTCCGGGCTCGATGCGCTCTCGGTCCAGTGCCCGCGCCCGCCCAGGATGCCGCAGAGGCTACACATGATGCCTGTCCGGCGGAGCCGGAATCCCCGAAGCCGGGTGCGGAAGCCCGATCATGGGACTCGTGCGCCGCGGATGCGCTTCGCCCGCGGGGGACTATCGGGACGCGCCCGCGGACGACACGACGTGTCCGCCGGGGCCGATCGAGGAGCCGGGCGGACACCGGCGCCGGAAGTCGTCGGCGATCTCGTCGAAGGTGCAGAACCGCACCCCGGCATGCGAGGAGATGTACTCGTAGATCCGCTCCAGCATCAGCAGCACCTGCGGCCGTCCGGACACGTCGGGATGGATGGTGAGGGCGAACACCGCGTAGTCGTTCTCCCGGTAGACCCAGTCGAACTGGTCGCGCCACAGGTCCTCGATATCCCGGGGATTGATGAATCCGAAGCTGTTGGGCGCCGCCTTCATGAACATCATCGGCGGCAGGTCGTCGAGGTACCAGTTGCCGGGGATGTCGATGAGCTCGGTCTCGCGCCCCCTCACCAGCGGCTTCATCCACTCGTGCGCCTCCCGCCCGTAGTCGATCTTGGTCCAGGAGTCCCCCACCCGGACGTAGAAGGGGTGGAAGTCGTTGTTCATCAGGCTGTGGTCGTACTTGATGCCGCGTTCCAGCAACAGCTCGTTGGTCACCGGACTGAACTCCCACCACGGGGCGACGTACCCGGTCGGCCGCCGACCGCCCAGCTTCTCGAGCAGATCGATGCACTTGTCGAGCACTGCGGTCTCCTGCTCGCGGGTCATCGCGATGGGGTTCTCGTGCGAGTAGCCGTGCACCCCGAGCTCGTGCCCGGCGTCGGCCACCATGCGGCACTGGTCGGGGAAGGTCTCGACGGAGTGCCCGGGGACGAACCAGGTGGTGCGGATGCCGAAGCGCCGGAACAGTTCCACCAGCCGCGGCACGCCCACCTCGCCCGCGAACAGGCCTCGCGAGATGTCGCAGGGCGAGTCCTCGCCGCCGTAGGAGCCGAGCCACCCGGCCACCGCATCCACGTCGATTCCGAACGCGCAGAAGATCTCCTTCTTTCCGCTGCCGCGGTGCCCGCGGGATGGGCCGCTGCCGCTCGACACGGTGGAGGAGATCAGGGGCTTCGGGCGGTATCGAGTTCCGGCCGCCGCGTGCGCCGCGGCGCGCGGCGGCAGCCTTCGCTCATGCCATTCGCGTTGCTGGCGCAGGCGTGGATCCACGGGCAAGTCAGTGGTGGGGGGAAACAGCCGAGTCGGCGCAGGAGCGGGCATCGTGGCCTCCGGAGAGTGCTGTACCGTCGAATCCGGATTCGCTGCGACACCGTGGGGCGCGTCGGCAAACCTCCCGCGCGAGGGAAGTCACGGAATGCCGGACAGGTGAAACGAGGTTACCAGCTAAGCGGTGGTGCCGGAATCGAAGCCCTTCGCCGGCCGGCAGCACGCCCGCCCCGGCTCGGCGGGTATGCGCGCACCCGGCGTCGCTCTCGGCGTCGAGCCGGGCTTCTCCGCAACGAACGACACACCCCGGACGGAGCGATGTGCGCGTTGCGCTGATTCTACGCATCCCCCTCCACTCGCACCGTGATGATGTCCGTGTCGTGGTACTGCTGGTGATAGACCGATGACGCGTAGTGGCGCAGCAGCCGGAGCGAGATTTCGTGCTCGGCCGGCGCTCCGCCTCCGCGTTCGGTCAGGAGGACCATCCGATCCTCAAGGTTCTCCTCGCCGGGCGCGGCGACGAACTCCAGCTCCGCCGCCCTGCCGCTTGCCCGCGCAATCACGAGCAGGCGGCGCTTCGTGTCCGCCGCGGCGCCTCCATCCGGCTGAACGAGGCTCAGCAGCGTCTCCTCGCCGGCGGAGCACAAACGGTGCACCGCGCCCTCGCTCCATCTCCGCCGGGATGCGAATCGGCGCAGGAACTCCGTGACCTCCGGCAGCGCCTCCGCGGTGAGCGCGGTCTCCACGCGCCGGCTGCGCGGCCCCGTCAGCTCCATGAAGAGCGTCAGCGCGATGGCGGTGAGGCCGCCGGCGGTCATGCCGTTGCCGAGCAGTCCGCCCCACCACTGACCGAGATGGTCCGCGAAGATCACCTGGTTCTGGAAGCCCACTCCGACCCAGAACGCGGTTCCCGCGATCGTCGCCTTGCGGTAGTCCACGCCGCCCTGCACGACGATCCGCATGCCGAGCACGAACAGGAGCGACAGCAGCACCGTGGCGTAGGCTGCGACCACGGGGCTCGGGATCGCCAGCAGGATCGCGGCGACTTTCGGGAGGAACGCCGCCACCACGAACACGATCCCGATCCATACGCCGACGGTGCGCGCGGCGACGCCGGTGAGCTCAGTGATCGCGATGCTCGTCGAATAGGTCGTGTTCGGCACCGTGCCGGCGAGACCGGAGAGCAGGTTGCCGGCGCCGTCCGCCGCCACAGCGCCCTGCACCGCCCGGAAGTCCACCGCACGGGGCTTGCGCCACGCGACCCGCTGGATGGCGATGGAGTCGCCGATGGTCTCCGTGGCGCCAATCAGGGTCACGAAGACGAACGCCGGGAGGAGTCCCCAGAACGCGGTCCCGAACTCGAGATCCAAGCCGGGCCAGCCGCTGGTGGGGAACCCGATCCATGGGGCTTCGAGCACGCTCTGGATGTCGTACAGACCGAAGAAGGAAGCGACGACGCAACCGGCCACGAGCCCGATGAGCGGCATCCACAGGCGCCATGCTCCGGTGGCCCGCAGTGCGAGCGCGGCGATGACGATCAGGGTGGTGGCGGCGCTGGCGGGGGCGGCGGCCGGCGGAGCGTCGTCGGGCACGTCCGCCAGCATCCCGAAGATGATTGGCATCACGGTGACCGCGATCAGCATGATCACGGTGCCTGCGACGGTCGGAGTAATGATCCGCCGCAGCAGCGCAAGCCGCTCCGAGAGCGCGAACTGGAACAGCGCCGAGATTGCGACCAGTGTGGCGAGCAGCCCCGGTCCGCCCTCCACGAGCGCCGTGACGCACACCGCGATGAAGGCGCCGGAGGTGCCCATGAGCAGCGGATATCCGGCCCCGATGCGACCGACCCGCACGGACTGCGCCATGGTGGTCAGACCGCTGACGAGAAGCGCCGCGAAGACCGCCCACGTCAGGAAGGGATCACCCTCGCCCGCGGCCCGAATCACGATGACCGGGGTCAGCACCACCCCCGCGATGCACAGCACCGCCTGCTGCGCGCCCATACCGAACGCGAGCGGCGTGGGCGGACGCTCGTCTGGCTGGTAGCGGACCTCCCGTTCGGCTCGGGGGGCTGTGTCGTCCATGTCGGGATACCTGTTTCGGTTCGATATTCTGGGACGGTATTTCCATAGTTGCACGAGTCTGCCTACGCGAGCCACAAATGCCAGAGAGCAATTGGCCCTGGTCTGTTCGGTGGTCTCTGATTGCCGTAAAGGAAAGTCCGGCCATGGCTTGTATATGCTAAATCGGAAGATCCGGTCCCGACAGGAACCGGGAGGGCTTCCACAAGGTAGGCATCAGGATCCGACACTGCGGCGCTCGACAGGAACGCCGTGAGTGTCGGATCGATCGACGATTCATCCCGAACGTAGCCGATCATGAAGGCTTCGTGGCTGCCCCATGCGTACTCGCCCTGTACAAAGCGGCGAATCCCCTTCTCACAGTACAATCTTGTTGTCTTCGACGCTGCGGCGTCGAGAATCTTCGCCTCTGCAATCAAGGGAAAACGCCGGTCTGCGCCTGACAGCACAATGGAGAAGTCCGGGCGTTTCTCTAGGTGAGAACCGTCAAAACTGATGCTCTCCGTTCCCCGCCCGACCCAAAGAACGAGTTGCCCCCAGAGGGGCTCTTCGTCGATCAGCCTGTTTAACCGCGCCTGCATCAGCGCGGTCACCTCGGGCTCTTCGCCAGCGGCCACTGTATCCGGTGCATCTGCGCGAATGTCGTCGAAAGCCTTCCGCAAGCCTTCGGCCAGAACTTCGAGATGGTCGCCTGCGATCGGAGCGAGCGGCAACCGAACACCACGAGTTAGCTCCGCGACTTGGTCGTATCGCGGCCGAACCGACGGACCTCTCATGCGTCGGCATGCCGTTTCAGCAGCTCAACATGCGACCAGGCAATCCGTCCCGCCAGCAGCCTTGCCTGAGTCTCGCTCCAATAGCGCCTTTGCGCGAGCCGTCCGATCAGAAGCCTGCCCGGTCCGTTACCGACCAGTATCTCGGTTGCCGCCGTCTCGTCGGCGGCCCTCAGCAAGCCTGCCCAATCCTCGGAAACCTTCTCCGTCACGTCGCCAAGCCCTGTCCGTACAGCGATGGCCTGCCACGGCGACATGGTCAGCGGAGAAATCTGATAGACCGCCAGACGTAATCCGAAACGGTCGCACCAAGGCATTAGTTCATCGCGAAGGACGTCGCAGAACCGTTTCCTCTCTTCGAAACTTGGAAACGCTTGGGCGTTCCGCTTGTTTTCGGCGAATGGCAGGTTGAATTCCAACGTATCGAAAACGACCTGCAGATCTCGTTGTCCGAGGCCATACAAGCGCATTACCCACTCGTCCACCTCTTCCCACGTCACGTCTCCCGAGTCCAAGCCGTCGATAAGACTTCCGATTTCGTCGCGCTGTAGTGGCGTGAGTTGGTTGAAGCGAGGCAACGGAAGACGATCGAGAGCGATCTTTTCGACGACGTCTCTCTCGACGCCGAAGCGTCCGCTGGTAACAAGGGCGAACCACATCGCCAGCTTGCTTCCAAGAACCAGTGCGAGATAACGAACGATCAGCGTTGCCTCCGGATGCGCCCCGGGACAATATCCGTGAAAACTAGTGTTGTAGACGATGCCTTCGTCGGAAACTGCAACGCTTATTCGCGCCGTCGATTCAAGCGGGGACTCATGAACAATGGCTTGTGGTCCGGAGAACAGGTCAACGGATCGTGGATCGTGAATTCGCTCATGCGAAAAGACGTCAAGCAACGAGCTGTCAATCAAGATACTGGTGAAGGGCGCCGCCGTAATCTGCGGTCGTCCGCGCAGATAACTCGCATCTACGCCAGGCAGGTTGTCCCCGCGCCGACGGATGCGACTAGTTGGTCTAAGTTTCTGGTAGCCGTTCCCGCTCCCCCGCAAGCGGCCGCGTTCTCCAAGCCCGAAATTCTCCTTCCAGTAGTCGTACAATGTTGGGTGCCCCTCAGCGCGAATCCGTTGGAGAACTCCGAGATCGGCCTTCGACCCTCGGAACAATATCTTGAGTATCTCGGGCGTCTCGACAAGTTGCCGAGAATTCACGACTTCCGCATTGGCTGTATCGATGCGCATGCCGCCGGCTTTATTGAGGGAGGCCTCGAGCCGCGGACTGATAACTCGAAATCCGGCTTCAGTACCGGGCATTCTGTTCTTGCCGAACAGAATGCAGAATGGCGCGAAGATATGTGGCCATACTCTTGTCTGCCTCAGCTCGGCACCGTTCACCACCGATGTGACGTCTAGTGCGTCGAACAATGCTTGGCGCGCCGCCGGCATGCCGTCGCCTTGCGAAAAAAGCAGGCGGGCGTGCAGCGCGAAGGAAATCTGACCATCCGGCTTTGCCCATTCCATCGCTCGCCACACGAAGGGCAAATCGAGCACTTCGTTCGGTAGAGGCGGTGCTTTGTTTTTGATGCCCCGGTCCAGCGCGATGCGTGCAATCAATTCGCAGACACGCTTCCAATCCGGCAGCTTGGTCCCGCTCGCCCAAGGGGGGTTGCCGACCACCAGATCGTAACGGGCCTTATGCTCGTCTCCGACACAGGGACCCAGGCTGCCGAGCGATTTGCGTTCCTCTTCTTGCGCCCCCTTGACCTGATGTAGCACTGTCCCGCGGAGATCGTCGAACCGAAGTTTGTCGACCGGACGCGGGTTCGGGTCCAGCTCGATGGACAGCAGATACAACCCTAGCGCCGAGAACCGTAGCGCAGCCTCGTTAATGTCGAATCCGACTATTTGCTTGTAGAGGATCCGCCTGAGCGCGTCCGTGTCCGGACGCTCGCCATCGGCCCGCCAGTGCTCCGCGACCAGCTCCCGAAATGCCGTCAGCAGGAAAATGCCACCACCGACCGCCGGATCGAGAACCTTGGCCGACCTGCTAACCTCGCGTAGTTTCAAGGCGCGGAACGACGCTCGAACCATCAACTCGGCAATCGGTCTGGGCGTGAAGTAGCCGCCTTCGCGTTTTTGCTTGGATTGCGCATGTGTCCTCAAGTAGTGTTCGTAAGCCTGACTCAGGACACCGACGGGAATGTGAGCAAAGTCCAAGTTGCCCCACTTCTCTTCCCAGCCGAGAAACAACTGACCGCCTGGTGCACGTCGGAGGATGTCACCCAACACGCCGTAGCCTTGCGGCGGCAACATTCCAAATATTCCCGCCGACAAGGGCAGCAAGTCACCGTTGAACTTGTCGTCGAGCCATTCCGATGTCCTTTCTGCCCCGTCGGGGGTGTCGAAAAGGGTCGGCGCCGTCATGGGTTTCGACATGCTTTCGGGCAGCAGGTCTCGATCCCCCAGGAATCGGGTGAACAGTGCGCGGCCGACAAGCGAAATCGCATCCTCGTGCGAGACGTCGAGACCGATTAGCTTGGTCATCGACCCACCCAACAGCCTCAGCACGACATTGGAGATCCAGCCGGAATTGGTAATCGCGGCGTGCGGACGCTCGTTGCCCAGCCGCGCAAACCACGTATTCTTTGTGCCTTCTCTGTCCTCCCAACCAACCCGAGCCTGCCGCAAAGACTTCCTATCGAGGGCGATGCGATAGACATGGAGGCTACCCGGCGCGACCACGCCAAGATAAGGCGCGTCCCCGCGCATCGCGAGTAAGCGCCGTATCCGTTGCAAGTGTTCATCGTCTTCCAACGAATCCGCGTCGATCAAGAAGGCTAGCGGCGCGTCCCGCCACTCGTAGACGGCCTCCACTGCACCCAGATTGCCGTGGCCGCTACGGCGTGCCGTCACCAATGTCGCGTAGGGCAAGAGCTCCGGGCAGTCATCGTCGAGCAGGCGCAATGCCGACGGATCGGCCCCGAATTCGGTGAGCGAAGCGCAAATGTCAGTCATTGGCTTCGTTCCCTAACGCCATCCGTCACCCGAGTTTCCTCTTCCGGCTTTGCTCTACCGTGTCACGTTACTTCGGTGCGGCTCTTCGGGGCTTTCCACGGCTCGTCGGCTCCCGGCTTGGTGAACATGCTCAACCTCCTCACTTGTTCAGCTGGGCGTGTCGTCGAACCGCCCGATGAGCGCCCCCACCGCGACGCCGTCGATGTGCAGAATGTGCTTGGCTAGGTCAATCTTGATCACCTTGTGCTCGGGATTGCGGCTGTCGGGGCGTAGTTCCACGTGCCGTTTGTCGAGCCGAAAAAAGCGCTTCAGAGTCACCTCGTCGCCGAACCGTGCGACGACCACGTCGCGGTGCCTCGCCTCTGGTGTCGCACGGATCGCGACCACGTCGCCGTCACGAAGCCCCGTGCGGTTCATGCTGTCACCGCGAACGGTTAGGAAGTAGTCCGGCGTCGGCGAGAACCGCTCCGCGACCGCCGACGGAATCTGGTCCACGATACGTCCCTCGGCAACGATGGGATCGCCCGCTGCGATCTCTCCAATCGGCGTGGCGAGGTCGACGAGCGGCACGCCGGGGTCGGTGTCGCCGACCAGCCGGATCCCGCGTTTCGTGTCGCGCTTGAGCTCGATCCATCCCTTCGCCTGCAGCGCGCTCAGGTGCCCATCCACCGACGACGGATGGTTCAGGCCGAGGTTTGCGGCGAGTTCCTTACGCGACGGCGGGAATCCGTGGCGCCGAAGGTGAGCCCTGATGAGATCTAGTGTCTGACGCTGTCGACCGGTGAGATTTTTCATCGCGGCTCGGGGTGGTTGATGTCGTCGGAGCGTTGTACAACGGTTCGTTCTGAATACCCGTTTTTTAACGAGTATTGAACCTCCATAGCCAACATTCAACACTGTGTCTACCCCGGCGAAGTATAGCGCAGCTAACGGCGCCTGACGAGGCAGTGGTTGTGTGGGGGTGCACGTCTCATTTATGAGATTCATGCTGCTACGCTGGCGCGGCGTTCCCAGAAGTCGTCGAAGCGGTTGCTCTCCACGGCGCAGCGCAGGGCGATGATGGCGTTGGCGCCGGCGACGGTCCAGCGCATGCCGGAGC